>JANNUW010000198.1:0-18546 GCA_031414095.1 Hyphomicrobium sp.
TGTGAGTGGCACCCGGAAAGGGCTGACGGCCCAAGCCATTGCAGGCACATCTCGCCCAAAAGGACGCGATCCCGGATAACCGTCCGCCTTGCGGCGGGACGGTCTCCGGGATGTGTCGTTTAGGCAAGCATGTTGTAGCCGAGGTCGTCGGATTGAACGCCTTCGAGCTGCACGATGTTGGTCCAATGACCTTTCACCATGCCCTGGACCATTGTGTTTTCGCCTTGGTCGACCCAGCGGACGGCGTCGTCATAGCTGGCTTTGCCTTTGAGGAAGTCGCGCAAATTGAGATCGTCTTGACGGCCGTTGAAGTCGGAGATCACGTCGACGGCGCCGCCGGCCAAATCTTTCTTCATGAACGTGTAGACGTCGCGTCCGCCGCCACCCGTGAATTCATCCGAGCCACCCATGCCGCGGAACGTGTCGTTGCCCGAGCCCGAAATGAACTCCTGCCCGGCCTTGTCGCCCTTGTAGGAGTTGCCCGCATTGTTGCCGAAAATCGTCTCGAAGCCCGAGATGGCGTCGGTGACGATATTTTTTCCGAAGGCCAATTTCGCCGAGTGCTGGCCGAGATCGATGTTCAACTTGCCGATGATACCGGAGAAGTCGATCGTGTCGGCACCGCTGCCGCCCAGATAGGTGTCATGCCCTGAGCTTGCGAACACATAGTCGTCGCCCGACCCGCCGGATACGTAGTCGTCGCCCGAGCCGCCATCGAGAATATCGTCTCCCGCCATGCCGAGCACTGTGTCGTTGCCCGAACCGCCCGAAACGACGTCGTCGCCGGTGTTGCCATCGAGGATGTCGTCGCCTTTGCCGCCTGCCAATCCGTCGTCATCTTTGCCACCGCTTAAAACGTCGTTGCCTTCACCGCCCAGAACCAGATCGTGACCGACGCTGCCTTTGAGCGAATCGTCGCCCGTGTTGCCCACGAGGGTGTCCTCGCCGCGATCGCCCCAAAGTGAGTCGTTGCCTTTGCCACCGATGAGAACGTCTTCGAGCTTGCCGCCGACCAGCGAGTCGCCGCCGCGGTGGCCCCACAGTTCGTTAGCCTCGTCGAGGGCACCCAGTAGTACGTCAGCGCCCTTTGTGCCGTGTGCGACCGTCATGTTAGAGGTTCCTTCCAGATTTTTGTTGAGTTTGGGTGGCATTAACTTTGATCAGTAAGCGCCGGCGTAGACTTCAATTGGTTGCACTGTTGTGTTTAATGGCGCTTCGTAACTTCACGATCGCTTCATAATTGGCCGAAAATTCTTGCGCCGAACCTTATGCGGGCCGCGAGAATTGAAGCTAATTTGATCGATGTTCGAGCTATGTTATCCTAACGCTTGAAATCCATGCTTGTGCGAGAGCCGGGTGCATCTTTAACAAGCTATTGAAATACCAAAAGAAAACACAAGTCTCCTATGGTTACTATTTTACAGAATATGCTGACCGCTGATCGATCCGATCGCGCGCAAGAAAGTTCTCGCGACTCGTTATCAGGGTTAAATCGCGAGGCTTTAGCGGCCGCATTAACCGCGATTGGCGTGCCTTCGGGCCAAGTTCGCATGCGGGTTAACCAGCTTTGGCGCTGGATTTACATTTCCGGCGCGACGTCTTTCGACCAGATGACCGACATGTCGAAGGAGCTGCGCCAGAAGCTCGAAGCTGCCCATACGCTTGGACGCCCGCACATCGTGAGCGAGCAGATTTCGGTCGACGGAACGCGCAAATGGCTGCTGCGCCTGCCCAAGCGCGGACACGAGCGCGCGGCCCCTGAAATCGAGACGGTCTACATTCCCGAAGATGATCGCGGCACGTTGTGCATTTCGAGCCAGGTCGGCTGCACACTGACGTGTTCGTTTTGCCATACCGGCACGCAACGCCTGGTCCGCAATCTGGAAGCGTCGGAAATCGTCGGCCAGATCCTTCTCGCGCGCGATCGCATCGGCGACTGGCCGGGCGCTACGCCGCTCGACGGCGGGCAGATGCTGCCGGTATCAGAACGCAAGATAACCAACGTCGTGCTGATGGGGATGGGTGAGCCGCTTTATAATTTCGACAACGTCAAAGAAGCCATCGAAACCGCTTCTGACAACGAGGGGCTGTCGCTGTCGCGCCGGCGCATCACGCTGTCGACGTCGGGTGTCGTTCCCGAGATAAGCCGATGGGGCGAGGAAGCAGGCACCAGCCTCGCAATTTCATTGCACGCCGTGCACGACGCGCTGCGCGATGAGCTTGTGCCCATCAACAAAAAATATCCGATCGCACAGTTGCTCGAGGCTTGCCGCAACTATCCAGGTGCCTCCAACGCGCGGCGGATCACCTTCGAATACGTCATGCTGAAGGGCATCAACGACGGTTTGGCCGATGCCCGCGCGCTCGTCCGCCTGCTCGCGGGGATACCCGCCAAAATCAACCTTATCCCATTCAATCCCTGGCCGGGCTCGGTGTACGAGTGCTCCGAGTGGGCAGCGATCGAGCGCTTTGCCGATGTCGTCAACAAGGCAGGATATGCCAGCCCGGTGCGCACGCCGCGGGGCCGGGACATTCTGGCGGCCTGCGGTCAGCTCAAGTCCGAAAGCGTAAAAGTGCGCGCCAGCGAACGGGCGGCCGAAGCGCCCGACGTCGCGCCAGTATCGCCGACAATCGCGGCCACGGAAATTCTGTCATGATCGGCCGCACGCTCTGGCGCGCCGTTCTAGTGCCGATTGCGGCGCTCATTGCCGCCCTCACCGCTCTCGCCGTGCTGGTCACGTTGGGCTTGGAACGGTTCACGCACGCCACCTACGGGCAGGATCTCGATATTCAAAAGCTCGATACCCTGTTCGAATGGGGGACTGCTGTTGTTCAGTGGGCCTCGGCTCCGGCCGTCTTACCGGCGCTGATTTTAGTCGTTGTCGGCGAGGTGGCCCGCATCCGCTCGTGGCTCTACTATGTGATCGGCGGAGGTGTGGCCCTGGCCTGCCTGCCGCTTCTGACGGCCTTTGACAAAGGCATCGTTGCCGCCCTCCCAGCCGCCGCGGTCTGGCAGCTTCTGGCGACGGCTGGCTTCGCGGGCGGCCTGGTGTATTGGCTCATGGCTGGACGCAGGGCTTGACCCCCGCGCTAACGACGGCCTTGTTTTAAAATTGAAAAGTCATGATTTTCAGTTGTAGGATTGCGCTGCAACTAAGCCCCGCCAAGTGAGCGTATATGATCAAGTCGCTGTTCAGAGTGCTTTTCGCTTTTGCCTTCGCTTGCATTGTTGCAGGCTTGGTACAGGTTTTGTTCGTGGTTCTGCCGGCGGAACTCGTCAACATCGACAGCAGCCAAATTGCAGAAAAGACCGCTGGGCTCGTATGGCTCGTTCTGCTCGTGGCGACGCAATCGGCTTTTTTCTCGGGACCCTTTGCGCTTGTCGCCGTGGCGATCGCTGAATGGCAAGGCGTGCGCAACTGGATTTATTATGCATTGGCCGGCATCGCCGTCGCCTTTGCCGGCTTTTTGGTGCTGCACATGGGTGAGCAGCCAAGCCGCACTTTCCTGCACGACTATGCACTGCGGGCATTTTTGACAACCGGGTTGGCAGCGGGCTTTGCCTATTGGCTGGCGGGAGGCCGCACCGCCGGCGGCGCCGCCTTCGATGCAAACAGCGACGATGACGCACCCGTTTTCATCACGAAATAGGACACGATTTTTTCAGGACTGTTCATGTAGCGTCTACCGCACGTAGAAACAGTTTGTTTACCGCAGCAATGGCGGGTAGTTTCAGCCGTCATCGACACTGCAATGCTTTTTGGCCGCGTTTGGCCAACCAATCCTTTTTTTAGTCGAATTGGAAAGTGACCGGATGCTCCAGCCACCCGCCGAGCGAATTGCGACGTGTTATTGCGAAGCGATGTTTGGATATGCCGAAGCGGCGTCGGCCATGTGGTGGGCCGTCACGCATGCGTCGATCGACACGTGCGCAAGCATGGTCAAGGCCGCGTCCAAAGACGACGGCAAACCCAAAAGCTGGTTCAATCCTGAAGCAGCTCCGGCTTTATTCGGGGGCGACCGAGCCGCGTTCGACTGGTTTGGAAACGCCACGGGCGCGCTGCCGTCGCTCGATATCTGGTTTGACATGTTTCCGTTGCGCGGCGGTCCGGCAGCTTGGCCGATGGCGTTTGGCATGCTTTCGGCTGGCGTGCCCAAGGCTGTCGCTTGGCCGGCTGCTGCGGCCAATGCCGCGATGATGGAAGCGGCCGAGGTCGCATCGGGGGAGATGCAAAACGCTTTTGCGAGCTACCATTCCGAAAGCGGTTATGCCGCTGCTGCCAATGCGAACGGCGTCCCCTATTGGAAAAATTGGGCACCAACGACACCGACTATTGCCGCCTACCGGGCCTAGAACGCGTAAACTCCGGCGTGTAAACTACGGCGTGGCAGCCGGGGGTGGCGCCACAGGAGCAACGGTTGTTACGGGCGCCGCAGGTGCGGGGCTTGCCGGCGGCTTAATTTTGACTGCGGCCGTTGCGGCCTTCTTGTCCGGGGCTTTCTTCGCCGCGCCATCTTTTTTGCCGGCCCGGTCAACGCAGTGCGCCTTGACGTCGGCGCCCGAGCCGAGCGTCACGTCGGCAATCCAATTGCAGGTACTGACTTCCCGACATGCGGCCTCATAAAGCCCAGGGCACGGCATTGCCAGCGGGGCATCGCCCGGTGTGGCCAACTTAGCTTTGTCTTTCGCTGGCTTTTCGGTGGTCGCTGGTGCAGCAGCGCCTGCAGCCCAGGGCAGCGTTTCGGGGGCATCGGTCTTGGCCGACGCAGCGGGCGCCGCCTTGGCTTTCACAGGCTTAGACTTGGCAACATCGGGGACAACCGCTTTCGCCGGAGCGGTTGCATCTGGCGGGGGTACGGCAGCTGGCGCGCCATCTTCCGCCAAGGCAAAGTGCACGCTAGCAGCGGTTAATACGGCGCATAAGAGTGCGCGGGCTCCTGATTTTTTCACGGTATCGTCCCCACAAAACGCTGATCGGCGCTGTCCTACACCATTTACCGCACGCTACAAACGCGGCCGTTTGATGGAAACGACGTGGTCTTACCGGTTTGCCGCGGCTGGCTTCATGTGTGTGTGTTCCGCTTCGTCGGGGCCGCCGCCTAGGTCCGTCAATACGCCGCTTGAAGGCGGGCGCTCGCTGCCTATAGTGCGCCGCAACCAAAAAATCTCTGCACGAGGATAAGACCGATGGCCAAGGCGACGGGCGCGAACGAAGGCAAAAATTCCATCAAGAAGGTGGTGCTCGCCTATTCGGGCGGCCTCGACACATCCATCATTCTGAAATGGTTGCAGGAAACTTACTCGTGCGAAGTCGTGACCTTCACCGCTGATCTCGGCCAGGGCGAAGAGCTGGCACCGGCCCGCAAGAAAGCCGAGATGCTCGGCATCAAGCCTGAGAACATTTACATTGAGGATCTGCGCGAAGAATTCGTGCGCGAATATGTGTTCCCGATGTTCCGCGCCAACGCCGTCTATGAAGGCGTCTACCTGCTCGGCACCTCGATTGCCCGGCCACTGATCGCCAAAAAGCAGATCGACATTGCGCGTAAAACCGGCGCCGACGCGGTCTGTCATGGCGCCACCGGCAAGGGCAACGATCAAGTCCGCTTCGAACTTGGCTACTACGCGCTCGAACCCGGCATCAAAATTATTGCCCCCTGGAGGGAATGGTCGTTCAAGGGCCGCGAAGACCTGATCGAGTTTGCGCGTGCCAACCAGATTCCCGTTGCCAAGGACAAGGAGGGCGAGAGCCCGTTTTCGGTCGACGCCAATCTGCTGCACTCGTCGTCCGAAGGCAAAGTGCTGGAAGACCCGGCCAAGAAAGCCCCGGAGCTCGTCTATCAGCGCACGATTTCACCGATGGACGCGCCCGACAAGGTGACGACCATCACCATCGGCTTTGCCAAGGGCGATGCCGTTTCGATCGACGGCAAGGCGCTGTCGCCGGCAACCCTGTTGAAGGCGCTGAACGACCTCGGCCGCGACAACGGCATCGGCCGCTTGGACCTCGTCGAGAACCGTTTCGTCGGCATGAAGTCGCGTGGCGTCTACGAAACGCCCGGCGGCACTATTTTGCTTGCCGCGCATCGCGCGATCGAAAGCGTCACGCTCGATCGCGGCGCGGCGCATCTCAAAGACGAACTGATGCCGCGCTATGCGGAGCTCATTTACAACGGCTTCTGGTTCTCGCCCGAGCGCGAGATGCTGCAAGCGTTGATCGATCGCAGCCAAGAGCACGTCGAAGGCGACGTCACGCTCGAACTCTACAAGGGCAACGTGATCGTCGTGGGCCGCCGTAGCGACAAGTCGCTCTATTCGCCGACGCTCGTCACCTTCGAAGACGACAAGGGCGCCTACGACCAGAAAGACGCCGCCGGCTTCATCAAACTCAACGCCCTGCGTCTGCGCACGCTGGGAGCGAGGAACAAGGGCAAGAAGTAGTTGAGCGTCCGTTCAGGGTTGTCACGGATGCATCAGCAGATGAGATGTCATCCTAGGGCTAGAGGCGCAGAACGCGACCCCAGTTTCCAGGATTGATGATCGATCCAATTTGGAGATCGTTTGGCGCGCAATGAAAATACGTTGTCATGCGCCGAAAATAGGCGATTCGCGCGGACCAGCAAACCGGACAATCGCCAGAAAAAACCGCGGAACTTGTCAAGGTTTCAAGGCACACCATCCAGATCGCGCGGTGATCTGGTCATGCCACCCCTAAACCGTCGTCGTTTTGATGTCGGTGAAGCGGATTTTTGGGTTCTTGTCTTGGGCCCAGCCTAAGCTGAACGTTGACGGCGCGAAAAACACGCGGTCGCCATCGAGGTCGACGGCGATCTGGCCGCGGTTTTTTTCGACAAAGGTTTCGAGCGCGGCTGGATCAGCTGACGCCACCCAGCGCACGGTTTCCCACTGCGGCTGCTCGAAGGCGATGGGCAGGCTGTACTCGTTGGTCAGCCGGTCGGCGAGCACGTCGAGCTGCAGGGCGCCAATAACGCCGACGATCGGCTGCGTGCCATCGAGCGGATTGAAGATCTGCACGACACCTTCTTCCGCCATTTCCATCAGCGCTTCGCGCAGCTTCTTGGCGCGGATGGCATCTTCGAGACGCACGCGGCGCAGAATTTCCGGCGCGAAACTCGGGATGCCGAGGAAGGTGATGTCTTCGCCCTCGGTCAAGGCGTCGCCGATGCGCAGCGCGCCGCGATTGGGAATGCCGACAACGTCGCCCGCGAAGGCTTCTTCCGCCAGCGAGCGGTCTTGTGCGAAAAAGAACTGCGGTGCCGTCAGCGCCATCGTCTTGCCGGTGCGCACCAGTTTGGCGCGCATGCCGCGCGTGAGTTTACCCGAGACAATGCGCATGAACGCCATGCGGTCGCGGTGATTGGGGTCCATGTTCGCCTGGATCTTGAACACGATGCCAGTCATCGACGGCTCATTGGCCTCGACCATGCGGTCGGCGGATTTCAGGCTGCGCGGCGGCGGCGCGTGAGCGATGAGTGCGTCGAGCAAGTCGCGGACGCCGAAATTGCGCAGCGCGCTGCCGAAGTACACGGGCGTCAACGATCCGTGGCGGAAGGCATCGAGATCGAACTTGTTGCAGACGTCGATGACGAGGCCGGTTTCTTCACGCCAGCGCGCTGCCGCATCGGGCTCGAGCAGCGTGTCGATGATCGGATCGTCGATGCCCGAGACGGCTACACCTTCGCCGTCATCGTCGAGGCGGCTGATGCGCGGATTGTATAGATCGAAGGTGCCGCGGAATTCCCGGCCCCGGCCGATCGGCCAAACCATGGGCGCGGTATCGAGTGCCAGCACGTTGGCGATTTCGTCGAGCAGTTCGAGCGGTTCGCGGATTTCGCGATCCATCTTGTTGATGAAGGTGATGATCGGGATGTCGCGCATCCGGCAGATTTCGAACAGCTTGCGCGTGCGCGCTTCGATGCCCTTGGCGGCGTCGATGACCATGATGGCGCTGTCGACGGCTGTCAGCGTGCGGTAGGTCTGGTCGGAGAAGTCTTCGTGGCCCGGCGTGTCGAGCAGGTTGAGCACGGCACCGCCGTATTCGAACGTCATGACCGAGGTCACGACAGAGATGCCGCGCGCGCGCTCGATCGCCATCCAGTCGGAGCGCGTGTTCTGCTTGTCCTTCTTAGCCTTGACCTGACCGGCAAGCTGAATAGCGCCGCCAAACAGCAGCAGCTTCTCGGTCAATGTGGTTTTGCCGGCGTCGGGATGGGAAATGATTGCAAACGTGCGGCGGCGTGCAATCTCGGCAGCCATCACAGGGTTTACCGGGGGCGCGGCCGCCCGCGCCGTTGCCGGCGCATTGAGTTCGTTCAAAACCTGATCCGTAACGTCGTCGGCCACGCTCTTGCGCCCCATGTTTCGCTGCTGGGACGTTCCATACATGCTTCGAGCCGCGAGGTCACGCCAATGTGGCGCGAAGCAGCAACGCGCGGGACTGCTCACGGCTCACTGGGAGCCAATCCGCGATAAAAGATCGGTGGCGGTTTGATTAAGCCATTTCGCCGCATCCGAGTCTGTCGGCAATGCAACGATGGTCTTGAGATCACGCAGAGCACCGCGTTTGTCGCCCTTCATATCACGCATGAAAGCCCGCCCGAGAAGCGCTATGCCTTCCTTGCCGTTCAGGCTAAGCGCCTTTTCGAAGTCAGCTTTGGCAGCCTTAAAATTGTCGAGTGACAAATAGAGCTGGCCGCGCTCAGCAAGCCAATTGCTTTTCCCAGCATCGAAGCTCAAGGCCTCGGTATAATCGGCAACTGCCCGTTCGCGGGAGTTGGCCTGATGATCGCCGAAGGATTTCAATGCTCGCTGGAAATCCGTCATCGACTCGACTTTACGGCCCGCCGCTAAATGCTGCTTAGAGCGGTGATAAAGTGCGTCGGCGCGCCGGCTGTCGCTCTCGGTCCGATTGTCGATGATACGCGTGCAGGCGTCAAAACTTGCTGTCGATTGCGACGAATTGCAGATGCCCCAGTCTTCAATGCTTTGCGCGTCCTCTGAATACGCCCGGCTGGTGAGGGCGAGGGCCCGCATCGCATGGGCTTTGGCGTTGTCGGCCTTTGCGACCGCGATGTCGTCTATGATCGCGGTACACGCCGCAATAGCAACGAGAGGTTCGCGCGATGCGCAGCTGGCCTGGCCGTCGCTGCCAGAAGACGGAGAGGTCGCGGCGCCCGCAACGATTGTCGCCATGGCGAAAAAAAGCATAGCGGCGGAAACGCGGACAAGAGACTTCAGCATCTTTCTAGCCTTGTGATAGCATTGCGCCACTCAAATGGGCTGCCCCTAGTTTAGCAATAGACATGCAGGGGCGCATTATCGGAATTCCTTAATATTGAGCGAGCGCCGACCGTGCGGTTGCCTTCAAATCAGCTTGTGCTCACTATTGTCCTTTTGGCACTTGCAGCTGCCGTTCGCATTGCCGATCCGGCACCCGTAGCGCGTCTACGGCTGTCGGTTTTCGACACCTATCAACGCATTAAGCCACGCCAGCCTGCCTTGGGGCAACCTGTGCGGGTGATCGATATTAACGATGCGTCCCTGGTGCAACTGGGCCAGTGGCCTTGGCCGCGAACTCGTCTTGCCGAGTTGGTGGCCCACCTGCGCGCCGCCGGCGTTGCGACCATCGCCTTTGATATTGTCCTTGCCGAGCCCGACCGGTTTTCGGCGGGCGAACTCGCCCGTCAATTGCAAGATGTACCAGCATTGAAGCCACTTCTCGATGAGGCAAGCCAGTTGCCCGACAACGATGCCGTGCTTGCCGCTGCACTCGAAGCGTCAAACTCGGTCGTCGGCATCTCAGGGGAAACGCAGCCGACTGGCCGCGCGATGCCAGCACCCAAATCGACCTACGCCATTGCCGGCGACGATCCAAAGCCGTTTGTTCCCAGGTTTGCCAGCGGCACACCCAGCCTCGCTGCGCTGACGGAAAAGGCGAAAGGCATCGGGGCGGTCAACTGGCTGCCCGAACACGATCAGATCGTTCGCCGCGTACCGCTTCTCGTCACTATCGGGGGCACGCTTTATCCATCATTGGCGCTGGAACAACTGCGCTTGGCGGAGAAAACAACGACGATCTTGATCCGCTCGTCGAGTGGCAGCGGGATAAAAGCCTTCGGCCAGCATACCGGCATCGACAGCCTGAGAGCCGGCGAAAAAATTCTCTACAGCGATGGCGATGGCCAGATGTGGCTGCATTTCGCGCCGTTCGACCGCAGCCGTTATACGTCCGCCCACGACCTGCTCGCCGGGCGTATTGATGCTGCCACTCTGGCTCGCCGTCACGTCATCATCGGGTCGAGCGCGACAGGCTTGCTGGATCTGCGGGCGACGCCACTCGACACCTCGGTGCCGGGCATCGAGATACACGCCCAGGCGCTGGAGCAAATGCTCGACGGCGGCGGACTGGTTCGGCCAGCGTGGGCGACCGGGGCTGAACTGATACTGCTCTTGCTCGGTGGCGGGGTTATCGCGTGGCTTCTGCTAAGATCAAAACCTATCGCAGCCGCACTCGTGGGCTGCGCTGCGATAAGCGCCGTCGGCCTAGGATCGTGGCTGGCGTTCAGCGGCAGCAGCGTGTTGCTCGATCCCGTTTATCCGGCTTTGACGCTGGTGATGCTATACATCGCCGGCTCCCTATTCAGTTACGTGCGGGCCGAAACGGAGCGCAGCCGTGTGCGCTCCGCGTTTAGTCACTACCTGTCGCCAGCCCTCGTCGAACAGCTTGCGGCCGATCCTGGCAAACTCAAGCTCGGCGGTGAAACCCGGGTCATCACCGTGTTGATCGCCGACGTGCGCGGCTTTTCGCGGCTGTCTGAAGGCATGGCGGCCGATGAGATCATCGCCTTCGTCAACTCGGTCTTTACGCCAATGACCGACATCATCATGGACGAGCGCGGCACCATCGACAAATACATGGGCGACGCGGTGATGGCGTTCTGGAACGCACCGCTGGCCGATCCCGATCATGCCTCTCAAGCCCTGCGCGCCGGGCTGCGCATGATGGAGAAACTTGCCGAGCTGAACCGTCAATGGGCGGCCGAGGCGGCGCTGCAAGGCACGGCTTATCAGCCCGTGCGCATGGGCGTCGGCATCAATACCGGGGCCTGTTCGGTCGGCAATGTCGGCTCACCGCAACGGGTCAACTATTCAATCATCGGCGATCCGGTCAACACGGCCGCGCGCTTGGAAGAAGCCACGAAGATTTTCGGGCCTCCGATCCTTTGCGGTGAAGAGAGCGCGAAATTGGGCCGCGGCTTTGCTCTTCTTGATATCGGAACACAGGCGCTACGCGGCAAAGACCGCAGCGCGTGCATGTTCGCGGTCGTGGGCGACGAGAGCGTCAAGAACACGCCCGCGTTCGCGGACCTGCAAAACAACCACGCGACTTTGATTGCCGGACTGATCAACGGCGACAAGGCAGCTGCTGCCGCCGCGCTTGCCGCCTGCGAACGAGCCGGATTCCCCGCGCTCGAAAAACTGTGGGCGGCCTACGCCCAGAAAATTCGCACGGCCGCGACAGGCGGTTGAACGCACACGCCCCGGCCCTTCACCGTCGGGAGAAGGGGCGTTGGCCCGACGTCGTAACCGCGCGACGCTTTACTCGCCGCCGTAGCCGCCGCCTTTGTGGCCGCCGTAGTCGCCACCGCCTTTATGGCCGCCTTTGCTGATGGCGATGCCCGCCGCAATACCGATGATGGCCAGCCCTACGCCCTTGGCGACTTTCTCGCCGTCATAATTTTTCTTCGGCCGCTTTGGCTTGTCAGGCTTTTCGTAGACGACGACCTTGGAGGGCTTCTTGGGTTTGTAATCGGGCTTGTCGTCGTCAGCGTCGTCCTTCGATTTCTTCTTCTTTGGCTTGTAGACGGGCTCGTCGCCGACATCTGCCTTTGACTGATTTTTGGCTTTGGGCTTAACGTCGTCGTCTGCCTTCTTGACGGGCTTGCGAACCGGCTCGTCGTCCTCTTTTGCAGCGCGGCGCACGGCCTTTTTCTGTGGCTTGTCATTATCGTCGTCGGCGCGGCGGGGCGACTGCTTGATCGGATCTTCCTGCTTTTGTCCGCAGTCGAGCGACCGGTTGGCATCAGCCGGCGGCATCGCCAAAATAGCGGTGCGCGTATAGACGGGATTGGGGTCCATGGAAGGTGGTGCGACTACAAACGGAAAAGCCGTGTCGAAAAGCGTTCCGCCATTGGGCATGTCCGCCCAGTTGACCGGAATGCCCACCGATCCATCGGCTGTGACGCGCATCATGCGGCCGGGCGAATCGAGCAGCTTGCACGCGCCCCGGCCGTTGCTGATGGCGACCGCGCCCTCATGCAGGAGGAGCCACGTGCTGCCGTTCGGGAAAACATAAACGTCGAATATGGTGCCGCGCACTGTGATCGACGCTGACGGTGTGCGGATGACATAGGTGGGTTTGGAGGCAACGCCCGTGATGAACCGGAACCCGCCCTTAAACAGATTAACCACAATCGAGCCGTTGGATTGCGCGGGGTCATACACGAACTTGTCGAGTTTCATTTGCGAACCCGGCCCGAGCGCGAGCTTGGTTTCGTCCTTGAACAGCAGTTCGCTGAGGGCGTCTGAACCGACCGCGATGACCTCATCTTGGTTGACGCCGTCGCCTTGGATGAGGGTGCGGGTATCGCGATTGTACTCCGCCGTGACCTGGTTGACGACCTTGAGCGTCGCGCCGATCTGTTCAGCGTGCGCTGATGTCCCTAATAGAAGCAGCAGGTGCGTTGCGGCCGGAAATCTCCAGAGCATGGCCGTTCTCCCGTGAATATGACTACCAGCGGCTACAAAGCCTAAGCTGATCTGCAATGTCTGTTCCGTGCGAAACAATACATCTAAAAAACATCAGATACCATATTGTAATGCGAGCCAGGATCGCGTCACGGGCCCCTCAGATCGACGGTTCCACCTGCCTGGGCCTTCATCTTAGTATCCGGCTCTACGTGTATGGAAACGTCGACGCCTTCGAGCGTCGCTTGCAGTGTCGTTTCGATACGGTCGCAAATCGCGTGTGCACTTTCGACCGACATAAACCCCGGTACGACGAGGTGGAATTCGACAAACGTCGCCCGGCCGGCGCTCCGGGTGCGGATATCGTGGGCCTCGAGCGCGCCTTCGCCGCTCAGGACGATGGCCTCCCGGATGCGGGCTTGGGTGGCGGCGTCGGCCGACCGGTCCATCAGCCCGTCGACCGACATCATAGCGATGCGGTAGCCGGTCCATAAAATGTTCAACGCGACAAGAGCGGCCATTAACGGGTCGAGAAGCGTCACACCTGTGACGAGAACGAGGAGCAAGCCCGCAAGCACGCCTACCGACGTCACCACATCGCTTACGATGTGCCAGCCGTCCGCAACCAGAGCCGGTGAGCCATGCCGGCGCCCGTAACGAATGAGAAACCAAGACCACACAGCGTTGATCACGGTTGCGGCCGCGTTGACGGCCAACCCTTGAGCGGGTGCGGTCAACATGCGCGGTTGCAAAAATGCCTCGTAGGCTTCCTTGAAGATCATCAGGGCGGCGAGAACGACGAGCACGCTCGACAGCACCGACGACAGGTACTCGGCTTTGTGGTGGCCAAAGGGGTGGCTGCGGTCGGCAGGGCGGGCGCTAATCTTGACGGCCACCAGCGCGACGACGGCCGTCACCACGTTGACGATGCTTTCGAGCGCGTCTGAGTAGAGCGCGACGCTGCCCGTCAGCTGATACGACACGATCTTCAGGGCAAGCACGACGATTGCGACCGCGATGCTGCCCGCAGCGACGCGCTGCAGACCGGTATCGCGCAAGTTTTTTGATCCGGCCATGCTTTCTTTCCGATTTGGAGGCGCGCCCCGGTTAGGCCGGTTTTATCCACATCCAATCGCGCCTGTCCAACTGCCATTCGCCGCCGAATCGCAGCCTAGTTTTTCAGCTATCTCGCCACGAGACGACCCACAGAGCTGGAGGTTCCACTATGGCAAACTTTACCACCCACATTGCCGTCGGTACGGTTGTCGCCGGAGCCTTGGCAACGCTCACGCTCGCCGCCGACGTCGTGGCACCGGAAAATTTGATCGCCGTCACCATGGCGGGCGTTCTGGGGTCGGTACTGCCCGATATCGATTTGAAGGAATCACGGCCGAGCAAGGCCATGTTCGCAGGGCTGGGCATCTTCTTCTCATTTGCGGTTCTGTTCAGCTTCGCGCTCAATTATTCGATCGCCGAACTCTGGATTTTATGGCTCGGCACTCTGGTGGTCGTGCGCTACGGCCTGCATGCTATATTTCATCGCTTAGCCGTGCATCGCGGGATTTGGCACTCGCTGCTGGCAGCGGCGTTTTCGGCCGTCGGCACGGCTGTCGTCTTTAAATACGTCCTCGGCCGCCACGAGGGGGTCGCGTGGCTCGCGGCCGGCTTCATGTTCATCGGCTATCTGGTGCATTTAACGCTCGATGAGATGTATTCAGTCGACGTGATGGACATTCGCATCAAGTCCTCGTTCGGAACGGCTTTGAAACTCTACGACGGCCGTTACCCCTATGCGTCGCTCGCCATGGCCGCCGCGACGGCCGCGCTGATTTCTATTTCGCCGCCGACGCAAACGTTTACCCAGGGCATGTCGTCAACCAACATGTGGGCTGGCCTCAATCAGCGTTTACTGCCGGAAAACGGCTGGTTCGGCATTCTCAATGTCCCGGCCAAAATGGCAACCCCAGCGGGTGACGGCAGCAAGACGGTTCCATTGACGACAGGCGCTCTGCCGGACAGCGCACCGCGGAAGTAGCGGCGCTACCTCATCCTTGCGCCGTGCGGTGTTGCGCTTCTAATCCCGCCAGATAAAGGCCGACGAGATCGTCGATCAGCGGCGCCGCGCTATCGGTTGTAATGTTGGCGAGCTTATCGGCCGTCGACAAGGACGTGATACCGTGTACGCCAGCCCACAGAACGCGGGCGCTACGCTTGATGGCGTCGGCGCTCGCATCGGGCAACAGCGGGCGCACCGCGCCCTCGACGCGCGCCAGGAGGCTTTCGAGCTTGGTCTTGTACCAGGCAGGAACGTCCTGGCCGGCCGGCAAGTGATGCTCAAACAGCAGATTCCAAAGTTTTGGATGCGCGTGCGAGTAGCCGAGATAAGCATGAGCAAGACTGCGCACTTGGAGGCGCGGATCTGTCTCGTCGGGAAGGGCGTCGAGCGCCGCCGACAGCCCGTCCAGCATGCGGCCTTCGATGGTCAGGATGATGTCGTCGAGATTTTGGAATATGTTGTAGAGGGTGCCGGGCGAATATTCGATCCGCCGCGCGATTTCGCGCGCCGAAAGACCTTGCAAACCCTGCTCTTGAAGGATGCTGATCGAGGCTTCGAGTATGACCTCACGCAACTGCTCGGCTGTGTGGACTGAACGCCGTCCCATGTGCCTGCTCTCGCTGCTGCCGCCGGACACTCTAATCACGCAGCAGTGAGGCTGCACGACAAGTCCCGGAGCTTGAGCTATAGTTACGGCGCGCCCGTATTGCAACGCCGGATGCGCAAGGGCTCTGCCGGCGTTCAGCTCAAATGCCCGGCAACACTAGCAGGGCGGATTAGTCGCAAACCGGTCCGGCGTATCGAACTGCACATGTCCATCGCGCGGGCTCAGGATAGCCTTGTCGGTCCAGGTCGAACTACCCATAAAGGAAAAAACGAACAGCGGCGTGAAGGTGTAGCTCGACTCGACCACGATTACGGCCGTGCCTTCTTCCATGAGATCGTTAGTCAGCGTGTACGTCGAGCCGAATGCGGATTGGCTGGCGCCGTGCAATGCGGGCCGGTTGGTGGTCTGCGCGTACACGCACCTAGTGTTTTGATTGATAATGTTCGACTTGACCGGAATAATCGAGATTTTCAGCGTCGAGTCATCCCACGGCCGCATCATGTGCCCGACGATGTCGTACATGGCCGTCACGTCGGCTGCGGTCAACGAGCGCTCTCGCGCTACGAGATCGGCGATCGTCGAGGTCACAAACCCGAATTTCCGGTCGATCGAGATGGCGCGACTGACTTCGATGGTGCCGATCAGCATGAGCAGCAGCACGGGTGCGATCAGCCCGAATTCCACGGCCGCGACGCCCTCGCTGCTGCGCCGCAACCGCGAAGTAAAGACGCCAAACTTCCTGATACGTCTCGAGCCTAGTACGCGTAACATTTCACTGCTCCAAGAAAAGTCTGAAGGCTGCGGGACCGATAGTCAGGCTGGACCGCTCATTGAAAGGGTTCGGTGCGGAACGTGGCGACGGCCTGAATGATCGACGACCCGTTGCCCATATTGCCGAGCATCAGGAACGGCATTGCCTGCGCCAAGGTCCATTCGTAGCAAACGGTCACGACAACAGCTTGGCTTGCGCCGCCCGAACTTCCCGAGACGGCATCGGCGCCCGTGCCGGCGGAAGCCGAAAGCGAGCCGCCCGAAACGCACGGGGTCGGCACAATGCCCGCCCAGCTGGCAGCCGACTGAATGTGAACCTTAAGTTTGCTATCGCTACAGTCGATGAACGTTCCAGCCGCGGCGCACACAAGCTGCTTGAACTGCTGCTTGGTCAAGCCACCCGTCTGCGCCTGCCCGGTGCGGATCTGGCGCGCAGCGGTTTCAGCGCCGTATTCCAACGCTGTCGTAGTGAAGAAATAAAAGCCAAAGCCCATGATGCTGAAGCAGAACATCAGGAACGGTATCGAGACGAGCGCAAATTCAATCGCCATGCTGCCCTTCGCATCGCGGCGCAAGCGCCGCATGACAGAGTTCGCGGGTCCAGATTTGCTTTTTTCACTGCCTTCGGATCGGGCCAGCATGGCGGTAGTTCCCCAGTCACAATTCACTTCTTGCACCGCTCGACATTACCGCCGCACAGATAAATAAGTAATTGCCTAAATTGTTTAGTTAGGCGAATTGGAAAATAATTGATGAGATTGGAAATCTAAATTAGATATGAAATTATATAAAATTGATGCCGCCTGAGAAATTTCTCGTTAATTGGTGCCGGAGCATTGCTGCGCCGAAGGCTCAGCGACTGCGTTTGAGGCCTGCGCATTCCGCGACAGAAAGCCGTTGCTCTGCCGCGTGTTAGAGCATTTCGAGATAGGCCGTCTTACGCGCTTATTTAGCCTGCCCGCGCGTACCCACCGTGCCGGTCAACGACAGCAGAACTAAGACTACATCCGGCACCTGCGACCACCGTGACGTCGTGTAAATTCGTTGACCATGATTTGAATTCGATCCGCGTTCGCCTCATTAACGCAGCGCGCATCTCAGCCGAAGGTGCGCTGATATAAGGGTTGCGAGTTCGGTTCTTGCCTAGCGTTCCCTACTTTGGACGTCAACACGCTCGCCGGAGCTTGCAAACGGGATGGCTTGCGCGCCAGTTTGGCGCGCAAGCCATCCCGTTTACGGCCATGACGTGGAAATGGGGATTGGTCCGGGATAAATCCCAGCCCAACCCCCGTAAGTGAGCGCGTACGCGTCTCAAGCTCAAGCCGAAGCGGCGAGACCGCCATACCGGTCGCGTCATGAAAAACTTAATGTGATGGAATAAATCCAAGGTCTCATATCAGCCCTTGAACACTCATTTTGCTCTTATCGAGCGCAATGGAGTGCTCGAGAACGCCGTAATTGAAGCTCTGCGGCGACTTAATTTCACCAAGCGATGACGACTTTCTCGGTCCTGGATCACTGTAACCCGAGGGAGTAGGCGTATGGTCTTTAATCGTCGCAATGAATCAGCTGCTCAGCCTGTCTACACGTCTGCACACTTGCCTTCGCCCAGGCCGTTGAGTCCACCGAGCGACCGGCCGGTTTTTTCGAGCTCCAGCTCGCAGGCAATGATCAGCGGCAGCAGCCCAATGGCTGAACCCATCCTCGAGTCGGTCATCGGCAACGATCTCAGTATCGAAGGCGAAACGATTACCATCCGCTGTAAGTGGTCGTTGAAGATCCTCGGCAACATTCAGGCGGATTTGCACTCTAAACGTCTCGAAGTCGGCAAAGAAGCGGTGATCAACGGCGCCATCGCAGCCGACACGATCGACGTTTACGGCCGCGTAAATGGCTCCATCCTGGGCGCCAAGGTCGTGTTGCATGCCGGCGCGGATGTCGAGGGCGATATCATGAGCCAACTCCTGTCGGTCGAAGAAGGCGCCAACTTTGACGGCCGCTCGCGGCGCGTAACAAACCCCGCTGACGTCGCGCCGCAGTTGGAACGCCCGGCCGCAGGTCCGCGCGTGGCCGTCTCTCACCCCGGAGGTCCGTCCCTGTCCCCGCTCAACTGACACTCCAAGTTGCATTGCACAACCCTTGGCCCTCAAGCAGCGCGGCCCCAAAAAAGCCGCGCTGCGTCAGGCGTTGCGGCCGCTCTCGACACGAACGGCGCCGATGCCGTACAACCCTGGTCTAATACTGGCGCGCCAAAGTTTCGACTCTTCGATCAGTAGATGGCGCGCCAATCTTATTTTTCTTTGCGCGCGGCGACACGCGTTCCGCGAGCCGGCCGTCGTGCCC
>JANNUW010000199.1:0-1572 GCA_031414095.1 Hyphomicrobium sp.
TCTTGCAGATTTCGGTCACGAACTTGAGGCCCGCGTTGACGAAGAACGACACCCGGCCAACGACGTTGCCGAAATCTTCTGCCGACACTTCGCCCGATTTTTTCACGGTATCGAGCACGGCGATGGCGGTCGCCAAGGCGAAGGCCAACTCCTGTACCGGCGTCGCCCCGGCTTCCTGCAGATGGTACGAGCAGACGTTCGTCGGGTTCCATTTGGGCACCGCCGTCCACGAAAAGACGATGGTATCCTTGATCAGTCGCAATGAAGGCTCGGGCGGGAACACGTAGGTGCCGCGCGACAGATATTCCTTGATGATGTCGTTTTGAATGGTGCCTGTGAGCTTGCCGCGCGAGGCGCCCGATTCATCGGCGTAGGCCACATAGAGCGACAACAGCCAGGCGGCGGTCGCATTAATCGTCATCGAGGTATTCATCTGGTCGAGCGGAATACCGTCGAGCAGCGTGCGCATGTCGCCGATATGCGAAACCGGAACGCCGACCTTGCCAACTTCGCCCCGCGCCAGTTCGTGGTCGCTGTCATAGCCCGTCTGCGTCGGCAGATCGAACGCGATCGAAAGGCCGGTTTGACCTTTGGAGAGGTTCTTTTTGTAAAGCTCGTTCGACTTGGAGGCCGTCGAATGCCCGGCATAGGTTCGAAACAACCACGGCTTGTCGCGGGGCGGCGTATGACCTGTTGTGCTCATGGCGGCCTTCTGAAGTCTTCGATGGTGCAAATTGCCGCTCGTGAACGACGCTCGTTCTCGAGTTGGGCACGCTCGCGCCATTCATGAACGCACAACGCCGGTTGTGCAATGCGCTATCTTACTGCGGGGGATGACGTGCCGAGACCGATCGGGCTTCAGGTGCCGGGCTCTTTGTCGAGTAAGCGGCCGGCTGGATCGGGTGCGCGGCGCATGTCGCCGATCATCGAACACGCCCTTATGGCGGCCATCATAATGAGCAGCGCGGCTATGATGCCAAGGCCAGACGATACGGCGCTGTTGGCGTCTTTTTGAGTTGTGAAGAAAATGCCGGCGCGGCTCAAAACATAAATAAAGGTCAAGGCGCCAAACGTGGCGATCGGCACGAAAAAGGCCGTCATCATGTTCGAGTCGGTCGTTTCCCGAAAAATTACCGCAGACACGACTACGAGAGCCGAAACGATCAGCATGGTCGCAAAATTGACGTGCATGATGGCGTTAAGCGTGTCGAGCACAGTCATGCTCCAGTAAAATTGGCCTTCGTCTTCAGGACGGGACGCGGGGCTAGGGGATACTTGAGCGAAACCGTACGCTCGATTGCTTAACTATTCGTTGTGCCGCGCTCGCCCGCCGCAGGCGAACCCCTTTATTGCGTTGCCGAAAAGTGCTTGAACCTTCTGCGATAAGGTCAGGCCGCTCGCCCGCTCGGCGATGTGCTGCCCGCCCTTGCAGATTTTCTCGTGGGGGAGTGACGAGACAATGACGAGCCAGGGCGCCACTGTGGTTGAGAAAGGTCGAGAAATGACAGCACAGGACTTTATTTCCGGCGTAGGCAAAAAAGACCTCTATGAAATCGGCGAAATTCCGCCGCT
>JANNUW010000200.1:0-1055 GCA_031414095.1 Hyphomicrobium sp.
GGCTGCGAGTGGGTTCGCTGCCATGCCCATCGGCCAAGATCGCCATGCCCGGGACTTTCGCAGTCTATGATGATGATCTTCCGCAAAAAACGGACTGACGGCAGCGACAGCCACAAGGCTTTGCGCTAGCCCGGCAACTTCAGGGCCACGATTATCCTCGACGATAGCAGTCGTAGCAGAACGGCGCGCTCGGCGGCATTGTTCGATAGACAGATGCGGCCATCGTCCAAGAACCGGGTGAAGGCGGTCCATCGCTTGAGGCTGTAGTCGATCGCTTTCGCGACCGGACTTTTCGATGACAGCCGTCGCCGTTCCTCGCGAAGCCATCTTTCGAGGGTCTCGACTAGTGGTTTTGAGCACTCCTGCCGAACCGCCAGCCGCTGCTCCGGTGGCCGGCCGTTGATCTCCCGCTCGATAGCGAACAGCGCGTCGATCCGGCGAACGGCTTCGATCGCGACAGGAGCCTTCTGCAGCTCGGCCAGTTCGAAGAACTTCCTCCGGCCGTGCGCCCAGCAGGCGGCCTCGACGATCCGCCCTGGCTTGCGGCCCACGACGTAGAGGCCGTTGTAGCCCGAGTAGGCATCGGCTTGGCAGAGGCCGCTGTAGGTGGCGAGATGGCGCTCGGGGTGCTTAGCCCCACGATCAGGTGAGTAATGGAACACAGCGGCAGGCGCGGCTTGCCCGCCGAACGGGGCATCATCGCGCACGTAGGTCCACAAGCGGCCGGTGATGCATTTGTTTTGGGCAAGCACCGGCACTGTCGTGTCGTCGGCGTGGATCCGCTCGGCGGCGAGCACGTGCTTTTCGATTTCCTCGACCAGCGGCATCAGTGTGGCAGCGCACGCGCCGACCCAATCAGCCAACGTCGAGACGTCGAGGTCGATGCCCTCCTTCTCGTATATGTCGCTCTGCCGATTGAGCGGCAGGTGTGCCCGGTATTTCGAGAACAGCACGTGCGCCAGCAGCTGCGGACCGGCGCGGCCGCGTGCAATCGGATGGTTTGGCGCGGGCGCTTGCGTGATCACCTCGCATCGGCGGCACGAGAACTTCTCGCG
>JANNUW010000201.1:0-5912 GCA_031414095.1 Hyphomicrobium sp.
TTCAATCACGATGTTCGAGGTCAGCTATTGAAGCGACTGGGACCCAGCCGTGACGCCGCGATTCGTATACCGATATGCGTGGCGCAGGAAAATCAGGATTGACAAAGGCACCAACTGCAACAGCGACAACTTCTGGTACACTCTCGAGTTCCCAAAAAACGGTCGAACCACACTGAGGACAGAAATAGAAAGTCAGCTTCTTGCCGCTATCGCCAGTGCGCTGATAGGCCTGAGATGCTCCGACCACAGCCACAGTGTCACGCCGAAACCGTGCATTCACGCTAAAGACACTTCCCGTGCGCTTCTGACATTCCAAGCAATGGCACATCGACACACGTAAAGGCTCCGCAGTACAGGTAACTTGCAGTTGGCCGCAACTGCAAACTGCAAGATTTAAAACCATCAAATTTCACCCTATCGATCTCAGCTGTAATCAAAAATATTTTTTGAGTTAGTTAGCCGCACATCAATGCCAACTCAGCTTGTAACGGGTGCGGTTGCGCAAACTCACGACTTCTGTCTAAGCTCTTATGAATTCGCGCCTGTTTTTGAGTTTCTGTAGCGTATTACTCAGTTTCATACTTTGGCAAGTTGCCAATGTTTTCCGTCCAACTCTGTGCCGATCGATGCCAACACTGTGAACGTGGTACAAGTGATTGCCTTTGGCGGAGAGATCCCACACGCAATCCAAAGAAACCGTCCATTCCATCAGCTGGCTTAGAATATATAGAGGTGCCGCATTCCGGACAGAAAGCCAAAATGCGTCGGTTGCCCGTCTCGGCAGTTTTGACGTATGTTTTTGGGTCGCCTGTCAGAAACTTAAACATCCCGTCAAGTACTGGCACATTTACACGAAATGCAGAACCAGAAAGGATCTGACAATCCGTGCAGTTGCAAATCTCGACTAAATTCTCGTCGACCTCGGCCTCGAATGTAAGATATCCGCAAAGGCAGTGCCCATCAACTCGCATTAAAACCTCCGAGCCCTTACACTGGTTGCAAAACAATATTTTAATAAAACCAGCAAGGCAAAACTACTTTTTTGCCACCAGCACAAAACCCCGTGTCTTGTTGTCATTGTCAGAGTCCTGCGTGTTCATGGCAGCAAAAAGCTCATTGGCTTTGACCCATACGGGAGGATACTTGTAGCGAGCAACGTCGAGGATGAGGAACCTATCAGTCTCACGGTCATAGGCTCCAAGTGGGGAAATATGGCCGCCCTTTTCCTGGCCGATGGCCTTGCGCAGGTAATTTATCACGACAAACTGGTTGGGCTTTGCAAGGTACTCCTGTGCCTTGCTGCGGAATTCATCGAGGCTGCTGTCAGCAGCGTGATGAACGGTAACAGTAACTGGCTGGATCGCCAGCAGGGCCCCCAGCTGGTCGAGGGTCATGCCCTGCTTCATTATCGTCTCGCGCGGCAGCACGGCCTCGGTGCGGTCATCCAGAACGTTATCCTGCGTGAACGTCTTGTAGGGATCGAATTCCGGGACAGCAGGTGCTGGCAGCTGCATGGCATTCAACACCATCACCATGCTAGCGACGCCGCAGAAGGCTTGGTTCTTCTGGGTGAGAAAATTGCTGGACAGCGTAAAATAAGCTTCGCGCGCATCAGCGTCGATGAGCAGGGCTTCACCATCAGATGAGGCAGAGCCGATGAGATTTGGCGGCAGCGGCAAGGTTTCTGCGCGGGCTCCTGCCGACAGGAGCACAACCAATAACGCAAAGATCCGCAACAGATTGGTCCGCATGGGCGTGCACTCCTGACGATCGGCGATTAGAAACTGACAATCACCGGATCACCGGCCTGTCGCAGCCGAATTTGAAGCAATTTCGTGTTTTTGGCAATCCCAGGTCGTAGCTACTGTAGGGCCACGCCGTAAGCCGATGGAACCGATCGATCCCATCAGTTGCCGAATTCGTACCTCGGACGTAGGGCCCTGCCACGCTGACTTGCGGGCATTTTCCTGTCATCGACTCGGCCCGAATAACAGGGTCCGCAAATGACCAAGGCTGTGTGAAAACGTCAGAGAACGGATCAAATTATGATTAAAGCCGAGCCGCTAAAATTTCAGCTTCAATAAAATCAATGCTTTAGCAAATTGCAATTTTCTGAAATCAGGTAGATTTGCTGCAAATTTAGATTTGAATAACGTTTTCACACAGCCTCGACCCTGAGCTGACATGAGAAAACAAATTGGCGGCCTAAACAATCAAAGAGAGTAGTAGGCCAAATTTCCCAAACTTTGCCACAAAAAATGCAGATTAGGGAATTGACTTATCAATGCCGCGAGGAATCTGTTTGTCTTTGTCGTAGAACGGTAGATCGATAATTTCACAGTCATGCGTCTTGCCGTCGGCGGTTTTGAGCAATAAAATTTTGCCAGTCCAGTTGCCCGGTTGCATGAAACGCACATAGCCAATGCCGCATTGCAGGTAAGGTGAGACCGCGCCTGCCGTGCAGCGTCCGACAGCATTTGCGCCATCGAAAATCTTGTCGTTCATCCCTGGGGACGCCGTTTTGCTTTTGAAACCGTAGAGCAGCGTGCGCTGATCTGCATTCACAAGAGCCTTCTTTCCGATGAAGTCGTCTTTGTCCATGTCAATGAAAGCGCCAAGGCCAGATTGGTAAGGTGTCATGGATTGATCCATGTCGGTACCATTATCGAGAATGGCCGCTTCGATGCGACGGATTTCCATTGAAGTGATGCTGCTGAACACCATGCCATGGGGTTTGCCGACATTCATCAGGTGCTTCCACAGTCGCGTGCAATCAATATTGTCCCATGGCGCATAGATTTCATAGCCGCGCTCGCCGGTCCAGCCCGTGCGAGAGACATAGGCTTTTTGTCCACCGATCTCATGAAAGCCTGAGTTGAAATACCCCATGCGGTCATCGATTGCGCCATCAGATGCAGCGTTCATCACGGCGAAAGACGTTGGACCTTGAATCTGCAACACCCGCGCGTGGGGATCAGAGATCGTAACGTCATAGCCTTCGCTATGGGCTGCGAGCCAAGCTTCCAAGGCACCATCGGGCTGTACATACCAGTACTTATTTTTAGAGAGGTTGAATAATACCCCATCAATGAACACACCACCCTGCGGCGTGCAGGCAATGGCATAACGGCCACGACCTTCTTTAAGATTGTCAATGCGGCGTGCGAAGATTCGCTCCATAAACGGTACGGCATCCGGTCCTTCGATCTGCACCGGCCGCTCTGGCACATCATAGAGAGCGCATTTGCGGCGCAAGGTCCAATAGGTCTCCACTGCATCTTCGCCATTGAAAACCGAATAGTAGCGCCCAGCATAAACACCCATGACTGTGTGCTCATTCACGTAATTCTCAAAGAAGGGCGACGTCTCGAAGCGCTTTGTGCTGACACGGACAGTTTTGCGGGCATCGGCGTGAATTGAGCTTATAGCTGCTGATCCTCCTTGCGCTAATCATTTGGTTAGATTTTCTTGAATTGGTGACTCATTATCTCCTATAAAATGCAATAACTATATTCATTTGATCTGACTTCAAAAGTTAGATAAAGTTACCAATTAAATGCCCCACTGGTTACCTTCCCTCAACGCCTTTCGCGCCTTTGATACAGTCGCTCGCCACTTAAACTATCGTCTCGCTGCTGAAGAACTCAGCGTATCGCCAGCGGCGGTAAAACAATTGGTCAGCAAACTTGAAGACACGCTGGGCGTTGTCTTGTTTGAGCGACGCGGGCGCGGCCTTGCTCTTTCACCATTCGGCAAACTGGGCTGCGAAGATTTGGACCGTGCCTTTCAACTGATGGCCATAGCAGTTGAGAAGATGCGTGTGAACGAGCAGCGCGAACGCTTAATCATTTCCGTTGAACCATCATTTGCAACTGCTTGGCTCGTGCCGCGACTTGATAAATTCCGCGCGAGCTTTCCCAATGTTGATGTCTTGATCGACTCTTCTTTGCACATTGTCGATCTGGAACACGGTGCCGCCGACCTTGCCATTCGCTTTGGTGCAAAGCCCGTTGGCAGGCTTGTGGGAGTGCGCCTGTTTGACGAAGAGTTGTGTGCATTTTGCAGCCCTACACTGGCAAATGGTCAACCGAACCTGAGGCGGCTTCAGGACTTGGAGCATGTAACATTGCTGCACTGGGACCTGACGCAATATGAATGGGCCTCCGCCACGCGAAAATGGATGGGATGGAAGACGTGGCTCAACCACGCTGGTGTGGATCAAGTAACGCCAAGTGGGGGTCTATATTTCAGCGATTACAATCTCGCCCTCCAAGCTGCCATCGCCGGTCAAGGCGCTATTCTTGGCAGCAAGCCCGTCCTTACACGGCTTGTTGATGCCAAACTTCTGATAGACCCATTTCAAATAACGGTCACGACGGACATCGGCTATGATCTGGTAACCACAGAACGCACAAAGACGAGACCTGAGGTTCGAGACTTTATCAACTGGATTGTCATAGAGGCCGGACCCGTGAACGATCGCTAGCCTCAAGACCACTCAAGTCCAACACCCGAAGTGATTTTAAAAACGCATTGCACCTTTGCACAACAACTTCGGCTCCTGATGCTGTGGACGGCTCCTCCCCATGGCGTGCAAGCATCATAGGATCGGTTGCCGCAGTGGTGATCATGATTCGAAGGAGGTACCCTCCAGAGGATCGGCAAGCGTCTCATCTATAAAACGTTCGGGATCTGCAAGAACATCGGCAACCGAAACCGTGCCGAGGTGGTCAAATTCGAGTTCCAGGTAGCCACCCGACACCTTCGCCTGCCTCGGATAAGATTCTCCAAGCGTGGCTTCGGCTCCACAATTACCGCTGTGTTCACGAGCATTACACAAGCTTATTGTATGGCTTATGTTGAGCCATTTAAGACCCACGCGCGCCAGCTGCTAATTTTCAGTGACGTTTATTTGGAAGGCCGCGATCCCAAATGGTAAGCGGTTAAAAGTTGCCAATACACGGACCCACAACAAATTCACAAGAGCAGCTGGAATTCAGCTAAGACACATGGCGGAGCCGGTAACCCCGGGCGATTATGAGAGGGTAGTTGACTCATGGGATACGCTACGGTCAGGAGTGCTGAAAAGAGTGACGCGCGGGCGTTGGCGCAGATAGCAGTTATGGCAGGGCACGGCTTAATGGAGTTGCTGTACGAGGAGTTGCTTCCGGGAAAATCCTTGATTGACACGATTATAGATCGTCGCATTTTTGCAACGCAAAGTTTTTCGAACTTAGTCCACTGGCGGGTCGTAACGGACGCTTCGGGCAGAATTTTAGGGGGACTGAATAGTTATCCGCTTGACGTAATGATGTCCGCGCCGCCTGATCCGCTTCTGGATGAATCGCGACTCAGACCCATTGCCGCACTTTCTGAGATGGAGGCCACTGCTGTTGATAGCTATTACATAAATATAATTGCAACATTTCCTGAATATCGCGGGACTGGCGGGGGGTTTGCACTGATGCAGGAAGCTGCGCGGCTGGCCCGGAATGCGAATTTGCGGCGCATGAGCCTTAGCACTATCGAAAATGATCCGAATCTCGTGCGGTATTATCGCAGGCAGGGCTTTGAGGTGCGCGCTACCTGTCCCATCGGTCAACACCCCGCCTTTGAATTCGATGGCAATTTTGTCCTGATGATGCGCGAACTTAATGTCTAACGGAAGATCACACTTAGAGTTTCTTGATCCATCATTCATTTTGGAGCCGTTCAAGACTCGCGAGCGCGAGCATCCGACTTCCAATGACGTCGAACTGGAAGACTGGGTCGGCTAATGGGATGGACCGGCTGCTCCCTCAGAACCAGCAGGTCAGTCTGCTAAGATTGCACCTGTTAACAATAGGAGCAGCATCCCATGGCAAATACCACAAGAACTGAACTGCATGCATTTTCCTCTATTGGTATTGATA
>JANNUW010000202.1:0-2202 GCA_031414095.1 Hyphomicrobium sp.
CGATCCGATTCCATCGGATCGGAAAACGCGCTAGGTCGTTCGCTTTTAGATCTAAAAAACGCCCGTCGCATCAACTCGCGCGGGCGTTTTTTTATGGGCCTGCCGCAGGTGGAGCGCCAAGCACTGATCCTTACGACGGGGTGAAATCGGGTGCCGGTGCGGGGCCGCGTGCGCTATAGGATTTCGCCTATCGCAATCGTACAAAACAATCTGGTGTTGGCACGCACATGCAGCGATCGTTTTATCTTCGGCCGATGGGCACTGTTGTTTTGCCGGCCGCGCCTTTCGAAGAGCCCGTGTCGGGCATCATGCCGCTCGCCGGCACGCGGCTGGGCTTCACGGCACTCGAACTTATCGAGCGCACGGGCAAGAACGCGGTCCGCCGTCATGTGGGCCTTAGCGATGTCTTCGATCGTGACTGGGGCCGGCACACACTGGCCGCGGCAGAGCTAATGGAAAATCTAACCGCACCGCGCGCGCGCCTCGCCGGGCTGTCCTTGGAACGGCCCGTCATTATGGGCATCGTCAATGTGACGCCCGACAGTTTTTCAGACGGCGGCGCGCTGTCGTCGGTGCAGGCGGCGATCGATCACGGTCTTCGCCTCGTCGAAGAAGGTGCGGCCATTCTCGACATTGGCGGCGAGAGCACGCGGCCGGGCTCGGACGCGGTCGCACTTGATGAAGAACTGAAACGTGTGATGCCGGTTCTCGAAGGTTTGCGCGCGAAAACCGATGCACGCATTTCAGTCGATACGCGCAAGGCGGCCGTGATGGAGCGCGCAGCCGCCGCAGGTGCGGACATTTTAAACGACGTCTCGGCACTGACTCACGATCCCAAAGCCTTGGAAGCCGCGGCCCGCACCGGCCTGCCGGTTGTGCTGATGCATGCGCAGGGCGATCCCAAAACCATGAATGTCGATCCGCAGTATTCCGACGTCGTGCTCGACGTGTTCGACTTTCTCGAACGCCGCATCAAGGCGTGCGAGGCGGTGGGCATTCCGAAAGCCAAACTCGTAGTCGATCCGGGCATCGGCTTTGGCAAGCATCTGCACCATAACGTGGCGGTGCTTTCGGCGATGAGTCTCTATCACGGCTTGGGCGTGCCTGTGCTGCTCGGCGCATCGCGCAAAAAGCTGATCGGTCAGTTGTGCAACGTCGATGATCCCAAAGCCCGGGTGCATGGCTCTATCGCGGCTGCGCTATCGAGCATCGCGCAGGGCGTGCAGATCGTGCGCGTACACGACGTCGCCGCCACGCGCCAAGCCGTGTGCGTCTGGCAAGCGGCATTGCATGGCAGCGAAGCAGGATTGGCGTAACAGCGCCGCGCGAGCTTACGCGCCGCGCCTCGATTGACTTGCCACCGCGCCTCTTCAACTTGCCGCCGCGCGGCGGGCGGCGATGCGCCGTTCGGTGCCTTTGACGATGGCGATGCGCAGTTCGTCGGTTGCGGTCAGCGTTTGATCGATGGCGATATGCTGCGCGATGGCGAATTCGCGCAAGTGCGCCGCGCTGCCGATTTCGCTCAAGCGCGCGAGCAATGCGTCGTGGCCCTTACGCGCCAAAACTGAAACCGCACTGAAAGCGAACGGATCGAATTGCGATCCCGTAGCTGGCGCTGCGACCGGCGCGGCCGCAGCGGGAAAAGCGTTGCGTTGCGTCAAGACCGTGTCGATCGACTCGACACAGCGGGCGGCGAGCTGCTCGGCTTTCTCGCCGGTCATTCCGGGTTCGGATAGGATGGTGTCGCGGAAGAACGCTTTCAGGCGTTCATCCGTCGGATTTTGTAGGGCTTTGGCCATCAGATAGGCGATCCTTTCGGCGGATTGAAAGGCTTGACCGATCAAGCCATCGCCGGTTCAGAAACGAACTTGCCGACCTCCACGTACAGCTTGCGAACATCCGCAGTGGCGGCCCCGTATTTTTCTTCGATGGTGCGCCGGTGGGCAAACCAATCGAAGGCATTGGCAATCCCATCACGTTGCGGCAGCTCTGTGGCGAGCATAGGGTGGGCAAGGCCAAGTTCTTCAATAAGTAAGCGCTCGCGCGGATTGTCGCGGACATAGTTAGCGAGACACGCATAGCGCCGTTTTTCGAGCGGTACGTCGCTCAATTCGTCGAGGTTAGCGCGTTGCTCGATGATGAGCGCGACGCGATCGACGGCGTGCAGCGACAAGGTCATCGTGCCGTTCCGGCCCGACTATG
>JANNUW010000203.1:0-1861 GCA_031414095.1 Hyphomicrobium sp.
GACAGGATCAGCATCCCGTGGGCAGCTTCACCGCCTAAGACCTTTTGCCAGGAGAACGTTGCGACATCGGCCTTGGTCCAGTCGATGGCTTGAGCAAAAACGGCCGAGGTCGCGTCGATCAGCGTCAGGCCAGTGCGATCAGTTGGAATAAACTCGCCGCTTGGTACGCGCACGCCGGACGTGGTGCCGTTCCAGGTGAACACGACATCACGCGCGAAATCGACCTGGCGCAAATCCGGCACGTGGCCATAATCGGCTTCGATGGTGCGAACATCCGGCAGCTTCAGCTGCGTGACGATATCGTTCAGCCAGACTTTGCCGAAACTCTCCCACGCCAGCACGTCGACACCGCGCGCACCGAGCAGCGACCACAGCGCCATTTCGAATGCGCCCGTGTCGGACCCAGGCACGATGGCGATGTGATAGTCGTCCGGCAGCTGCAAAAGCGCTCGCGTCTTGTCGAGAACCTGTTTTAGCCGCGCGCGGCCCTCGGTCGAGCGATGCGAGCGGCCGAGAAATGCGTGGTCGAGCACCGACGACGTCCAGCCCGGCCGCTTCGCGCAGGGACCGGACGAAAAGTTCGGGTTGGCCGGGCGTATGCTGGGCCGGTGACTGCTCACGTTTGCAACATTTTCACGTCTATTTGAGCGTCGGGAAATTGAACTGCGCCCCGGCGCGGATGCCCGTCGGCCAGCGCGCGGTGATGGTCTTGATGCGCGTGTAAAAGCGCACGCCCTCCGGTCCGTAGATCGCATGATCGCCGAACATCGAGCGCTTCCAGCCGCCGAACGAATGATAGGCGACCGGCACCGGTAGCGGCACATTGATGCCGACCATCCCGACCTCGATTTTGTCGGCGAAGGCGCGGGCCACGTCGCCGTCGCGCGTGAAGATCGCGGTGCCGTTGCCGTATTCGTTCGTATTGATGAGGTCGGCCGCCTCATCGTAACTCTGCGTGCGCACGACCGTCAGCACGGGGCCGAAGATTTCCTGTTTGTAGATTTCCATATCGCGCGTGACGTGGTCGAACAGCGAACCACCAAGGAAGAAGCCGTTCTCGTAACCCTGCAGTTCGAGGCCGCGGCCATCGACAACGAGCTTCGCGCCGGCCTTCACGCCGTCATCGATCAGGCCCGTAATGCGACGCTTGGCGTCCGCCGTGACGACAGGACCCATTTCACTATCGGCGTCCGATGCGGGACCGACCTTGAGCGCGCGGACTTTGGGTGCGAGCGCTTCGACCAGTTGATCGGCCGTTTTGTCGCCTACTGGAACAGCGACGGAGATCGCCATGCAGCGTTCGCCGGCCGAGCCATAGCCCGCACCCATGAGCGCATCGACAGCCTGGTTCATGTCGGCGTCGGGCATGATGATCATGTGATTTTTGGCGCCGCCCAGAGCCTGCACGCGCTTGCCCAATGCCGTGCCGCGCGAATAGACATATTCGGCGATCGGCGTCGAGCCGACGAAACTAATGGCCGCAATGTCGGGATGATTGAGAATGGCGTCGACGGCGGTTTTGTCGCCGTGCACGATGTTGAACACGCCGGGTGGCAGTCCCGCTTCCTGAAACAGATCCCAGATCAGCATCGGCGCCGACGGATCGCGCTCGGACGGCTTCAGTATGAACGTGTTCCCGCACGCGATGGCGACCGGGAACATCCACATCGGCACCATGGCCGGGAAGTTGAACGGCGTAATGCCGGCGACGACGCCGAGCGGCTGGCGATCCGACCAGCTATCGATTTCGGGGCCGACGTTGCGCGAGAATTCGCCCTTCAAGAGATGCGGAATTCCGCAAGCGAAGTCGACGACATCGATGCCGCGCGAAAGTTCGCCGAGCGCGTCGGCGTGGGTCTTG
>JANNUW010000204.1:0-1126 GCA_031414095.1 Hyphomicrobium sp.
TTTAGTTTCGGGGGGCATTGCCGCCCAAGCCGCCGATCTTGGCGGTAATTGCTGCGCAGATCTCGAGGAGCGCGTTGCGGAACTCGAAGCTACGGCAGCTCGCAAAGGCAACCGTAAGGTCCGCTTGACCGTTTCGGGCCAGGTCAACGAAGCCCTCATCTTCTGGGATGACGGCCGCGAGACCAACGCCTACGTCGTTTCCAACAATAGCTCACGCACGCGCTTCCGCTTTGTCGGCGACGCGAAAATCAGCGCTGACTGGTCTGCTGGTTACTTGCTCGAGATCGGCGTTCGTTACGCCAACTCCGGCAACCGCAACCAGGGCACGAACGCTGCCGGCGGCGATACCAACTCGATCGACATCCGTCACAGTGCTTGGTGGCTCGACAACAAACAGCTCGGTCGAATTTGGGTCGGTCAGACCTCGTCGGCAACCGATGGCATCGCTGAAATCAACCTTGCCAACGTCAATGCTGTCGGTTCCGATCCTTCGGCTTGGAATGGTGGCTTCTTCCTACGTAACAACAACGGTTCGCTCAGCACGCAAAAGTGGAACAACGTCACGCCGAGCTTCTCGGGTGCTTGGAACGCTGGTGAAGGCGATCGCAACAACGTTGTCAAGTACGTGTCGCCAACCTTCGTTGGTTTCACGTTCTCGGCGGCCTGGGGCGAGGACGACATGTGGGATACGGCACTGCGCTATGCGGGCGAGTTCAATGGCATCCGCATCGCGGCTGGCGTCGGCTACAAGCAGCAGAACGACAATCCTGGCAAGGCTGGAGCTGATGGTGCGCTCTGCGCCGATCTAAACCCGGCCGATGCCACACGTAGCACCGTGGACTGCCATGCAGTCGGTGTGTCGGGTAGCATCATGCATGTTCCGACCGGTCTCTATGTGTCCGGTTCGTACGGCTACATCCAGGACGACAATCGGAAGGCTCTGTTCGTCGCCAATGTGAAGGACAAGGACGAGCACTGGTACGTCCAGGCTGGTATTGAACAGAACTGGTTCGGCATCGGCAAAACCACGCTTTACGGTGAATACGGACTTTACAAAACAGGCGCAGGACTTGACACCACTGTTGGTGCGACCGCGGGTGCAAAAGGTGATTTCAGCTCGCTTGCT
>JANNUW010000205.1:0-1707 GCA_031414095.1 Hyphomicrobium sp.
CTTAAAGGAGGCCGGTATTCGGGCACGTGGCTGTTATCGTGCTTGCCACAGGCGGTACTAGAAATACGATCGCCTCGAACCATGGGCCCTGCGCGCCTAGAAATTCCACCCGCCGCATTATGGTGCAGCGCAGGCCTCGGCCACCCGCGGCTTTGGACGCCAGCTCGATGCATGAGCTGTCGGCCGGACGGCAGAGCCCGATGAAGCCCGTTTGCGAGGCGATTGCGGGATCAATCCACGGCGCCTGCGTAGCGCTGAAGCTGGGCCAACCCTGTGGATGATCGGCCGAAAAGATGACCGCTGCCGACGTCAATCGCTGATCGCCAGCAATGATCGGCAACGGACCTGCCTGCGTTGAGTGCCAAAGCTCTGTCACCGCCTCGGCGATCTCGCGGCGCGGTTCGGAGACGCCGTCAACGCCCCGCGTTACAGCTATCCTCGCGGCCGTCTGCCCGGTAATGACTGTGGCTACGACCGCGATCACCGCCAGCCGAGGTGCGCGTTGCGACAGCCATTCGGGAATTCTACTGATTCGCGCTGCAATCAGCGCCGGTAGACAGACAAAGACCGGCATCGCCCAGGCAACTGCACCGCGAAGATGGAAAGCGAAGACCAGAGCTATTGTTAGCACATAAGGCACGACGGTTAGCAGAATAAGTGCGCGCTCGTGTGGATGACTGGTAGATCTCCAATATCTGCGATTGTCAGCAATCGGGCGGGGTCTCGCCAGCAACCAGGTGATGATCGCCACAGGCAGCAGCAGAAGTGAGGCTTGTACTGTGAACGCTAAAGCCATCGCCGGACCTCTCGCAGCTGCCACGGGGTTAGCGGCGCCCGCCTTGAAGGCATAGTCCAGCGGTGTTGATGCCCGTTCCAGCATCCAGATTATGTGAGGCGTCATCGTCAACATGAATGCTGCGACCGCAACGTAAGGTGCCGGACTGCGATAAAATCTCCACGCCCGCGCGGGCACAGCGAATGAAGCGACGATGCACGCTGCCAGCAACAGCATGGAATAATATTTGGCGAGTACGGCCACCGCAGCAAATATGCCGAACAGCGCCCCGCGGGCGATGGTTGGCCGGTCGACCGCGCGTAGGAACGCGAAGATCGTCAGTGGCCAGATGGAAATGAGAATCGTATTGTGATTGAGCTTGATCGCCATAACCGAGGCGAACGGCACGCAGATCAGCAAACCAACGGCGATGAGCCCCGCTTTTTCGTTCGCGATACCATCATCTGACATCCGCGCGATGGACCAGACCGCCCATGCGCAAACGGTCATGTTGGCTGCGGTCAGCACGGCTAGGCTTAACGCGTTCATCGGCACCAAAGAGAACCAGACGCGCGTAAGCCACGGCAGAAACGGTGGATGCTTCCAGAAGCCTGCTGCCCAACCGCTGTGCCCCCACATCACGACTTCGCTGGTATCGTGATGGATGAACGTCGGCACGCGCAGGCTGAGTACAAGCGCGAGGGCACTTACGAATATCGCAACAAACAGTGCCGAGTCGGTTGCGAGCTCGCCCGACGCTTTGCCGGCGCTTGTTGATTGTGCCATGGGCCCTTATCTCAGTTCTGAAGGCCCACTCCCATTGGCCGCAGCGAGCATACCGTTTTGCTCGCGGCGATCCAACCGGGTTACGTCGATCTCGTTGTACCAGACGCGTCACATGCGCTGGGCGTGTACTCTAAATCCAGGCGCCG
>JANNUW010000206.1:0-1810 GCA_031414095.1 Hyphomicrobium sp.
GTAAGCACACGCTCGGTTGTTACGGCGTCGGCCGGGTCTTCGGCGCCGAGATCAGGGTCTTGTCGGTCGAAGTAGTCGATCTTCCAGAAGCAACGCTGGCTGTCGACTTCGACGACACCAAAGTCGTGTTCGCCATAAGGATCGTTGTCGGCGGTGAATTCGGCAAAAGTCCGTACCGCTTCCAGTATCTTGGCTTGCACATCGGCATCGAGCGCATCGATGCCATCCGTCTTATAGATCCGCCCGCCGTTCAATGTGCGCCGCAGCGCATCGTTGAGCGCGGCGACTTTGGCACTATTTGACATGTTATCCTCCTGCTCACTTGCGGCATCCGAACGATTTCGGGTGACGCAGAGTGAACCGGAGAACCTGCGACCAGTATGCCATGCCCGATCGTACTGCCTATAATGTGAGAGATACGACTTCCGAGCCGAGGCAACTGAATGTGCAATCTGTATTCGATGACGCGGAACCGCGAGGCGATCCTCAGGCTGTTTCGCATTTCGGACAACCGCAGTGTTGCGTTTGACCCGGTGGCTTCGATCTTTCCCCGTCAGAGTGCACCGATTATTCGGCGTGCCGCCGATGGCGAGCGTGAACTCGTGATGATGACCTGGGGCTTCGTGCTGTTGCAGCAGGGGAAAGCGCCGCGGCCCGTCACCAACGTGCGCGATGACAAGTTGCGTACCAGCCCGTTTTGGAGGCCGTCATTTGAGCAACGGCGCTGCCTGGTGCCGGCGTCGTCGTTCTGTGAACCGAACGGGGACGTGAAGCCAGCAACCTGGAACTGGTTTGCACTTAACGGCGACGATGCCCGACCACTGTTTGCTTTCGCCGGTATCTGGCGGCGCTACATAGGACCAGTGAAAAAGGACGGCCTCAACGTCGACATCGAAACCTACTCATTCCTCACCACGACGCCGAATGCCCTGGTGGCGACGATCAACCACGAGCGCATGCCGGTGTTGTTGACCAACACCGTGGAATTCGACACGTGGCTGACGGGCTCAGCCGACGACGCGTTCGCCCTCGCTCGAGAATATCCGTCCCAACAGATGCGCATCGTCCAGCAAGGGTTCGACAAGAAGGATCTGCTCGAAACCGCCTAACGGCAGCCCGGCCACCGGGGCCGATCTGCCGGCGCGATGAATTCGCCGCCGAAGCGAAGGCTGAATTTTACCGCGTGCTCAAGCTCGGCAAAGCAGAACACGACCATTTCGACATCATCGCGGTAGAACGAGTGGCCGCGTGGACAGAGCGAAAGCCCTTCGCAAAAAAGATGGAGGGTGACGTACTGATGGCCCCGGCACTGGTACGCCGGCAGCGCGACCTGATGCGGCCACTGGCGGTCAATGGTTGCCTTGTTCAGCTCACCTTTCCGGTACACCATAACCTGCTCCATTTCGGCGGTGTGCGTCGGGCTTGCAACGCCGTTGCGCCCGGGATCTCACCAATATCCGATTAAGAACAAAAAGAGAACTTGCATTTCGATTATTTTCGGCTTGTGCGCGTACCGTTCGCGCCAGGGATCGACGCCGAATGGCCGAGACCAATCGGGGCTCGGTTCACGAGAGCCCGGTGCCGTGCTCACGGCGGGCGCCCTGTTCAGTGAAACGGCTAAGCAACCGACCCGCATCGACAGAGCCGAGGTGCAGGGTATGATGCGCGAATGACGCTCTCCAAATCAGAGCCATTCACCGCCTGCGACCGGCACCATGGCCATGATCGGGATGACAAGCACGAGAATCCTTCGCCAACCGGAGAACGCAAGTGCCGGCATCAGAAACAGCGGCAGGACGAGAACGGCCGA
>JANNUW010000207.1:0-2207 GCA_031414095.1 Hyphomicrobium sp.
CGGGATATGGCTCGCCAATAGCAATGCCCACGGACGTCCCCGCAAGTGCTGGCAAGGTGACGGTCGCAAGCCCGAGTGCAGCTGTTCCCACAAGTAAAAGTTTCTTCATATGATTACTCCAATACAAACCCACCAGTTGGCCTACCCTGCAGCACCGTGCCTGAATGCAAACCAAATTTGTCGTTCATCTGCGGTTCAGTCTACGGCCATGAAAGCGTCATATTTGCATTGGGACCGTAGCGGTCAGCAATGGTGAGCGAGCTGTAACGCCAGCTGACCAAAAGAAAGATGTCAAAATGAAGGAGTCGCAAACCTATTTTTTTTCGGAAGAAGCGGTGGACGAGATTTGCGCTTTATCTGACCGTGGACCTTTGTTACGGATTTCCTGATAGAAGAAAATTTATTCGCCGGGGAATAATTGTTGGAAATTGTCCACAACATGAGGAGTGGGTGATCGCCGGAGTTCAGTTATTCCCCTGTCCGATCTTGTTTTGTTAGCGACTACGGGTGGTAGAAGCGACGTTTCCGCAAAGGGCCAGGAGTCGGGTATTCGATAGTTATTTCCAGTGCCTCTATGAGATGGGTGATAGCCAAAGCTCTATCGCCTAGTTGACGGGTACGGGATTTGCCACGGCACCCCTCCATTGGACGAATCCCAGCAGTGCTTTTTCGGAATCATCAGTACAGTTCGACTCTGGCCCCAGTCCTGCTGTATCGGGTGCTAGTTCGGGGTAATTCTGAAGCAAGTCAAAGGCTCGCTGTCTCAGCGCGTCGCCTTCTTCGCCCATGGTGAAGAAAAGCGTCGCATTGACGTGTTCCGCCCGGCGCAGACGGTGAAAGAAGTCGTCGTGATCAACTGCATAGGCACTGCTAGCTCTCAGCCAATCTTTGTCCGATAAAAGTCGGTCACGGAGAAGGCGAACATCGCGCAACGTTCTGGAAAGCCCACAGCCCCAAACAGGATCACTGGAACCGGCGGCATCCCCAATCAGCACGCACCCGTGTCTGGCAGGATGAGAAATCCATTGGTGAGCGCCATCAAATGTCGCATGTACGCCATGAGGCGTCAAAGCCTCGATCCAGTCGCGCGGAGCTCCAACTTCAATGAAGTGTGCCTTTGCCGCTGCATAGTCACGTTCACCGGACCATCGGCGCTTCAAGGAATTCACATGATGAAAGACATAGGCCCGATAATTGCCAGGCTTGTTGGTGACCAGGATCGCCCCACGCCCAGTCGTCCCATTCTGGTAGAAATACAAGGCCCGGTCGGTCGGAATATCGCCCTTGAGCTGAAACCCTCCTGAAAACAGATGTGGTGGATCTCGATCCCGTTTAAAGCTCAAAAGAGTTGCGACGTAAGAGTCACGACCGTCAGCTCCGACGATTAGGCGACCTTTGACTTCCCTTTGGCCACTGTCTGTTTCGATCTTCGCTATGGGCCCATTGTCCAAATTGATGGCACTGATATTGGCGCCGCGCCAAACGTCACAGCCACAACGCTCCGCCTCGCTGAGCAGGACTTCCTGCATTTCCGGATGAAAGAAGCTGACGATCCCATTTCCTCTGGGAGCAGTGGTTTGAAACTCTCGTGGTGCCCTCTCTACACCGCCACGGATGAAATACTCACGCGGTAATTCCTGTCCACAGGTTGTTAGCAGAAGCTCATGAATGCCGAGTTCCATGGCTTCGACGCCGCCCCAAGGCAGTAGAACCTCTCCGCGGATGCGGTCCCTAAACTCAAGACTCTTCTCTACAATGAGGACGTGTGTGCCAGCTAGGGCCATGGAACGGCCTAACGTCGCCCCAGCAAGGCCGCCGCCCACAATCACGAGGTCATAATTTGTGCCAGCGGACAATTGCCACACCTGTTAGTAAACAAATCTAATGCACGGCACGTAAAAAAGACAGATTATCCAACACCCTACCGGATGACAGGCACACTAAAACCGAGATTTGCGCAAAATGGCCTCTGTTGCAAGATCGGGTTTTGGAAATGGCCTCGGCACTCCACTTAAGTGGTCTAGTCCGCTCCGGGTCAAAAGAAGAAATTATCCGTGCCAGCCAGAATGTCTGCTCTGGGCCGATTTTGTTGCAGAAAGCATTTGAATTTGCCGCCGAACAGTGATTCCGTTGCTCATAGGGAAACGAGGGCGGAGACGGGCCATGATGGGGCGGCACAATCAAGACCAGGGCCATCTGTTCTATTC
>JANNUW010000208.1:0-6147 GCA_031414095.1 Hyphomicrobium sp.
CAAGCTTTTTATGGAAGGGATTCGATAGCCTGCTGTTTTTAGGTTTTCGCGCCGTTCAGGATCGCGCCTCGGGAGCGGCAGTAACGCAGCCCTGACCATTTTTTGGGCTAGAGAGCCAATCGTTCGCGGCAGGTAGATCCACGGCGATCTTATAGCCCCAGCATCAGTTTGATGTTTTGTACCGCAGCGCCGGCCGCACCCTTGCCGAGATTATCGAGCCGGGCGACGAGCACGGCTTGATTGAGCTTGTCGCTGCCAAAGACATAAAGTTCAAGCGCGTCTGAGCCGCTCAAGGTCTCGCCAGCGATCCGCCCGCCGAGGCTTTTTGCGGCACCTGGAATGACGCGCACCATCTCGGCCGCCGCGTAGTGATTTTGCAGAACCTGTTCGATCGCCTCGAGGCTGGGCCGCCCGTTGAGAGTATCGAGATGGAGCGGAATCGAGACCAACATGCCCTGCCTAAAATTGCCCACCGACGGCACGAAAATTGGGCGCCGTGACAGCTTCGCATACGTCATCAGCTCGGGGACATGTTTGTGTTCGAGCCCAAGGCCGTACAACTCAAACAACGGCGCAGTGCCCGCTTCGTAGGCCTCGATCATCTGGCGGCCGCCGCCTGAATAGCCCGAGACGGCATTGACAGTGACAGGCAACGACGGGGCCATCAGTCCCGCATCGACGAGGGGGCGCAACAGCGCAATTGCGCCGGTCGGGTAGCAACCGGGATTGGCGACATGGCGCGCCGATGCGATGGCGGCGGACTGCTCGGCATCGAGTTCCGCAAAACCGTAAACCCAGCCTGGAGCGACGCGGTGCGCGGTCGAGGCGTCGATGATCTTGGGAGCGCGAGCCCCAAGGGCTGTGGCCAGTGCCACGGCCTCCTTTGCCGCCTCGTCGGGCAGACACAACACCACGAGATCTACGCTCGCCATCATGGCTTGGCGGGCGCTCGCATCCTTGCGCTTGCCGGCCTCGATGCTGGCAAGCGCGACGCCGTCGAGACGGCTCACGCGTTCGGCGATCTGCAAACCCGTGGTTCCGGCTTCGCCGTCGATAAAGACACGGGCGGGGGTGTTTCCAGCCATGCCTAGCTACCGCCGAGCCCAAGACGGTTCTTGATGCCTTCGAACAGACTTTCCGAGCACCCGAAATCATAGGTCTTGCATGTCACTTCATGCGAGCCCGTGTAGATCATGTCGAGGGAGACCCACAGAATGATGATGAGCCCGATCCAAGTGATCCACGGATACTTGATCAGCAGCTTGGCGATAAAGTGCGAGGCCACAGCCATCAGTATGATGGAGACCAAAAGGCCGATGACGAGGACCAGCGTCGAGCCCTTCGATGCGCCCGCCACGGCGAGCACGTTGTCGAGCGACATCGATAAGTCGGCGACCGTGATCTGCCAGACGGCAGCACCAAAACTCAAGGCCGCAACACCGGCCGCGCCGCTGTTAATGGCAACTCCGCTGTCGTCGAGTTCGTGATCTTCGCCCGATATGATCTGGCGATACATCTTCCAGCAGACCCACAACAACAGAATGCCGCCGGCAAGTTTCAAGCCGACGATCGCAAGCAACTGCGTTGTCATCGCTGCAAACACGATTCGCAGCACGACGGCGGCCGTGATGCCCCAGAAGATGACTTTGGAGCGGATGCTTTTTTCAACGCGCGAGGCAGCCATGCCGACGACAATGGCGTTGTCGCCAGCGAGCACCAGATCGATCATCAGAATGTTGAGAAGCGGGACCCAGTTCTCATGCCACCAGGCCGCCGACAGGGTGTGGCCAAGTTCGGTTATCAGTGTCTGGATCAGCCAACCAATGTCATTCATGAGCCATTCCATTCGGCGTCTCCAGTCGTGCCGGCCTGTTGCCGCTTGTGTTCGCACCTAGCGCATTTGGTCGCCTGCGACCTGCGTGTTCGCCGGTCTAGGTCTGGTGCGCTATGTGGCATTGTGCGCCCGGTTGGACAAGCCGGGGCCTGCGCAAAACTCCATGCTCAAAACGACAGCAGCCCGCCAAGGGCGGGCTGCTGGAACTTGGGTCCGGGCGAAAAACGGGTGAGCCCCGTCCAATCGCTCGAACAATACAGGCACTTAGCGCTTCGAGAACTGGAAGCTGCGTCGCGCTTTCATGCGGCCGTACTTCTTGCGTTCGACGATACGGCTGTCGCGCGTGAGGAACCCGCCCTTCTTCAGAACACCGCGCAGGTCGGGTTCGAAGTAGGTCAGGGCCTTGGAGATACCGTGACGAACGGCGCCAGCCTGGCCGGAAAGTCCGCCGCCCATAACCGTGACGTTGATGTCGTACTGTGTATCGCGCGCGGCTGCCTTCAACGGCTGCTGGAGCAACATCTGCAAGACGGGACGGGCGAAGTACTTCGTATAGTCCTTCGTGTTGACGACGATCTTACCGCGGCCGGGTTTGATCCAGACGCGGGCGACCGCGTTCTTGCGCTTGCCGGTGGCGTAGGCGCGGCCGAGCTTGTCTAGCTTTTGGACGTAAGTGGGGCCGCCGCTGGCCGGAGCTGCTGCTGCGGCCTTGGGAGTTCCAAGGCTCGCCAGATCGCCGAGTGTTTTTGTTTCGGTTGCCATAACTCTTAGACCCTCACGTTCTTGCGGTTGAGTTTGGCAACATCGAGCGCTGCCGGGCTCTGTGCACTGTGCGGGTGATCGGCGCCCTTATAAATTTTGAGGTTGCGCATAAGCTGGCGCTGCAATGGCCCGCGAGCCAGCATGCGCTCGACGGCAAGCTCGATCACGCGTTCGGGAAACTTGCCCTCGAGCAAGCGCCGAGGCGTCGTTTCCTTGATGCCGCCGGGATAGCCCGTGTGCTTATAATAGGGCTTATCTTCATACTTGTTGCCGGTGAAAACAACTTTGCCCGCGTTGACGACGATAATGTTATCGCCGCAATCCATGTGGGGTGTGTAAGATGGTTTATGCTTGCCCTTGAGCCGGATAGCGATGAGGGCTGCGAGCCGGCCGACCACGAGGCCGCTGGCATCGATAACAACCCACTTCTTATCTATATCGCCGGCCTTGGCGACGAACGTTTTCATGCGTCAAATGCTCCTGAATATAGCCAGCCGCGCGGCGCCTGACGGCACGCATGGCCACTCGTATGAGCGGTAGGCCAGGGTCTGCCAACCGATGCGCTCGGCCCGCCTGTACGTTACGGCTCTGGGTTTTGTCAAACTCCAAAGCGGAAAAAATCTCAAAAGCCTTGTAAAAACGCACGAAACGGTAATGTGGTAAAATAATACGACACAATAGGTATTTTAGTACCGCATATTCTACTCGCAAGGGTTATTTCGCATTTCGTTAACTTTTGCCGCGCCAGTCAACTTAAAATGTGAGATGACCTTCACGAAATCGACCCACTATTGCGTTGTCTTTGACAGATTATCCGTTCGGCACATCTGGGCAATCGCCCGTGCCTAAAGCTTTCACCACCTGCAGGAGATCGCGGCATGCCCTCACGCTTGAAACTTTGGAAACTCTGGCCAGTGGTGGCTGTGGCACTGCTCGTGGCACCAGCCGATGGCGCGCGCGCGCAAGAACTGAAGCAGTTGGCGTTGACGGACGCGCAAGTGACATCGTTCATTGCATCACAGCCCGACTTTGCGCCCCTGGTCGTCAAGCTTTCGGAAGCGGCTGAAAAGCCCGATGACAGCCTGAAAGGCGAACTTGACACTGTTTCCAAGAAACATGGCTTTGCCAGCTTCGATGAGTACATGGATGTCAACGACAACATCGCCTTCGTGATGGGCGGCCTCAACCGGATCAGTATGGAATTCACCGAGCCGGTCGAGCGCTTGAAAAAAGATCTCGACGAAATCAAAGCTGACACTGACATTCCTGAAGACGAAAAGAAGCTGGCGCTCGAAGATCTGGAACTCGAGATTAAATCGGCAGCGCCCCTGCAAAACCGCGACAACATCGAAGTCGTCAAACGGCATTTTGCCGATCTGTTGAAATTGCTGCCCGATGACGGCAGCGAAGATCCTTCTGCTGGCGCGGATCCCGCGCCCGAAAAGGGGTTTGTAGCGGCACCACCGGCCGCCGCCCCTGCCGACAAGGCGCCCGCGCTGGATAAAGCCCCTTAACAGACACCCTAACACGATGAGCGTGAGGCGGGGATGAAACATCGCGATCTGCCGCAAGGCGTCATGCAGCAGAGCGACGTTGGTACGAAGCACGTTCCCGGCCATCCGCTCGTGGTCTCGTCGCGCGCAGGCGACGGCATTGCGGTCCTGACGCTCAATGAGCCGGGCCGGCGCAATCCGCTGTCGCGGGCGATGATGCAAGCGTTGCACGAAAGCCTTGCCGCACTCGCAGACGATGCCGGCGTGCGCGTGATCATCCTGGCGGCAAACGGGACAGCGTTTTCCGCTGGGCACGATTTAAAAGAGTTCGCAGCACGGCGCGCCGATGCCGATGGCGGACGCGCCTTCTTCACAGATACGATGCAGGTCTGTGCCCGGCTGATGCAGACAATTGTGCGCTCACCCAAGCCCGTCATCGCCGCCGTCCACGCCACGGCGACGGCGGCCGGCTGTCAACTGGTCGCGTCGTGCGATCTGGCGGTTGCGGCCGAGACGGCTGAGTTTTGCACGCCCGGCGTCAACATCGGGCTCTTCTGTTCGACGCCGATGGTGGCGCTGTCGCGCAACGTTCCGCGCAAGCGCGCGATGGAAATGCTGCTCATGGGCGAGATGCTCTCGGCGCGCGCAGCAGCCGATTTCGGTCTCGTCAATCGCGTCGTGCCCCGCGAGCTTGTCATGGACGAAGCGATGAAGATGGCGCGCGTCATCGCGTCAAAACCCGCTGCTACGGTCGCGATCGGCAAGCGCGCGTTCTACGATCAGATAGAGCAACCGTTGGCCGAGGCCTACGTGCACGCGGTCGAGGTTATGGTCGCCAACATGATGGCCGCCGAAAGCATCGAAGGCATCGGCGCCTTCCTCGCCAAACGCCCGCCGGTGTGGAACGGCGATTGAACTCTTTACTCGGCGCACGGCAATTCTTGGCTTCAGCGCCAACCGACTCCCGTTCTCCCGCAAGGACATGGAGTGTTGACCTGACTTGGAACTCGAAGCGGGCTCATGCGTTTACATCGGCGCTCCTGTTTTGCATTGCCTCTGTCCGCAATCACCGGAATCCGCACTCTGTAAGCGTCCCCTTAGTGCTATGGCTGAAATGACGGCCCCGATTGCAACCTCGCGCGGCCGGGTTTGTTTTTGCGCTGAATCCTCGACAATTTGCCCAATTCACGAAGACGTTTGTCACCCCCACGCGGAGAACTTTTTATGGACATCAAATCACTGGTTATTGGCGCGTTGGTTGTCGCTGTCGGAGTTCTCGGCTACTTTTATTACGAGAACCAGAGGACAAGCGTGAAAATCGACCTCCCCGGCGTCAAGATCGAAGGCAAGTAGAATTATTTTTTGTTGACGCCTCCCGACTCGGCGAACCGGCCGGGACGCGCGGAAGTAAGGATTAAGCCACTGCCAACGCGCAAGGCGGCCGGCTCCCGGAACGGGAGTCGCCTTGCGCCAAGCAAAAAGTCAGACGCGCGAACCGGCCGGCTCCGCGGAGCGGAGTCGGTTCGCGCAAAGAAAAAAGGTTGCGGGGCGCGGAAGCACCTCGGTAGACCGAGAGTAGAGTAGATGGCGCATCGGCGCCCCGCCTATCCAAGTTTTTAACAGGGGTCTGAGCTTTTACCCTGCCTCAACGCACCGTCACAAGTCGAGTACAACCCCAAGGTCTGCATCACTGCAGAAACCAGTGCGCTGCGGAAGGGTTGGCTGCGTCGGCCGCGTGGTTAGTCCTTCCGAACCTCAACCCGCATCGCATCACCTAAACGCCTCTAGCTGACGCCCCTTCGAGTGATGCGGGATGGGGGAAGTATGCGTGGCGTGTGAGGCGGCGGGGATAAGTTTTTTGCAAATTTCGGCGCGAGATCACGCCCACCAACAGCCGTCATCCCGGCGAAGGCAATCGTAAGGGCGTCCGGCAAGGGCTTTTGCCTAATTTCTTGTGGCCATCAAGCCCACCCAAAAATCGTCATCCCGGCGAAGGCCGGGATCCGTCCAACACGCGGCGCGGGCACGAACTGAGATCGCCAAGAACGTCGCATCGCG
>JANNUW010000209.1:0-18223 GCA_031414095.1 Hyphomicrobium sp.
GCGGAAAAATCGGTTGGCAGCGCGATGGCTTCGTCGAGCCCGTTGGTGTGCAGCGACTGCGTGTGACCCTGCGTAGCCGCCATCGCCTCCAGGCACGTGCGCGTGGCGTTGTTGTAGACGTCCTGTGCCGTCAGGCTCCAGCCCGACGTCTGCGAGTGTGTGCGCAGCGACAGCGAGCGCGGGTCTTTCGGCGAGAACTCGTCCTTGATGAGCTTCGCCCATAAGAGCCGCGCGGCCCGCATCTTGGCGATCTCCATGAAGTAGTTCATGCCGATGGCCCAGAAGAACGACAGCCGGGGCGCGAACGCATCTATATCGAGGCCGCCGTTGACGCCCGCTCGCACATATTCGACGCCGTCGGCCAGCGTGTAGCCAAGCTCGAGGTCGGCCGTCGCGCCGGCTTCCTGCATGTGATAGCCGGAAATCGAAATCGAATTGAACTTCGGCATGTTGGCCGACGTGTAGGCGAAAATATCCGAGACGATGCGCATCGAGGGCGCGGGTGGATAGATGTAGGTGTTGCGCACCATGAACTCTTTCAGAATGTCATTCTGAATGGTGCCGGCGAGTTTGGATGCGGGCACGCCTTGCTCTTCGCCAGCGACGATGAACAGAGCGAGGATGGGCAACACGGCGCCATTCATGGTCATCGACACAGTCATCTCTTGCAGAGGGATGCCGTCGAAGAGGGTGCGCATGTCGTAGATGGAATCGATCGCAACGCCCGCCATGCCGACGTCGCCGCGCACGCGCGGATGATCTGAATCGTAGCCGCGATGGGTGGCAAGATCGAAGGCGATCGAGAGGCCCTTCTGCCCGGCTGCGATGTTGCGGCGGTAGAAGGCATTTGAATCTTCCGCCGTCGAGAAGCCGGCATACTGGCGGATGGTCCACGGCTGGCTCGCATACATGGCCGGGTAGGGCCCGCGCACGAACGGCGCGATGCCGGGATACGTGTTGAGGAAGTCGAGCCCCTCGGTGTCGGCACCGGTGTAGACGGGCTTCAGCGGAATGCCTTCGGGCGTAAGCCAGGTTTCGGCCCCGCCAAGGGGCGCTGCTGCGGCTAGGCTGGCCGCCGTGGGAGCGCCGCTTTCCAGTTCGACCTTCGTAAAATCAGGGATCAGGGACATGGGTTCTTCCGGTGCATCTCAAATCGTTGCCGCTTCGTATCATGAGACGCGGGCCATTGGCGATGCGGCGAAGATCGCGCGCTATGACTTGGAGATGCACGGCCGATACGGCCATTTGGCTTGGCCGCTATTTTGCGACGAGCCCTGCTCACCCGGCCAGATGAGTACCGGCGTAAACTTCCTTCAACGCGATGTCCGCGCCGATGCTCGCAAGCCCGATCGTGCCGCCCGCTTCGATCGGTGTCGGGTTGGGCGGCCAATGGCCTTGGGCGTCGCGGCGGAGAATCTCGGCCTTGACGCGGGTTGAATGCACGACCAGGATCTCCTGGACCGAGGGCAGCGTGGTGTAGGCGATGACGTTGTCCCAGGTTTCTGCGGCATTGGTCGGCGAGAGCACTTCGACCAGCAGAACCGGATCAGGCGTCATGACCTCTCCGGGCTGGTTCGGGCTGCAAGTCACGCCGAGGTCGGGGATGCGAAAGTTCCACTCTGCGCGGATATGTGGCTGAATTCCCGGTGCGGCGACAACACGGCAACCGGGACGCGTCTTGCCCAAGTGCGTCGCTAACAAAACGGCCAACCGAACGACAATCGTATTGTGTGCATCGCTCGCGGGGGCCATGGCGCGCAACACGCCGTCGATCAGTTCGTAGCGCGTGCCGGTGCCGTCGCCTGGCCAGCCGATGAAGTCGGCGACGTCCATTTTGGGCGGGAGTGGTGGCGTGCGATGGGCGTAGTTCATGGCGAGGGGGTTTCCTCGTTGGCGATGGTCGCCCTGAACATAGCACGAAAACCGGCATTTGCGAGTTGATCAGGCGGTGAACTCGAAGCCGGTTAACGGCCGGTCACGCCACGATGTCGGCCCACAGGTCGGTCTCGTCGGAGTGCATGACGCGCGCTTTGACGATGTCGCCGGGCTTGACGATGGCGTCGCCGTTGAGGAACACGCTGCCGTCGATTTCGGGCGCGTCCCACTTGGAGCGGCCGAGGGCGCCCTCTTCATCCACTTCGTCGATGAGGACGTCGATTACGTGGCCGATTTTTTCGGCCAGCAATTCAGTGGAAACTTCCTGCTGCACCTGCATGAAACGGTGCCAGCGCTCGTCCTTGACCTCTTCAGGCACGGCGCCATCGAGCGCGTTGGCCTTGGCGCCTTCGACGGGCTCGTATTTGAAACATCCGGCGCGATTGATGCGGGCTTCGCGCATCCACTGCAGCAGGAACTCGAAGTCGGCTTCGGTCTCGCCTGGAAAGCCGACGATGAACGTCGAGCGTACCGCGAGATCGGGGCAGACACTGCGCCACGCGGCGATGCGCGCCGCGGTTTTTTCCTGGTGCGCAGGCCGGCGCATGGCTTTCAACACCGAAGGCGAGGCGTGCTGAAACGGAATATCGAGATAGGGCAGAATTTTGCCCTCGGCCATCAAGGGGATCACATCATCGACATGCGGGTACGGGTAGACGTAGTGCATCCGCACCCACGCGCCGAGGTCGCCGAGCGCTTGGCTCAGATCGAGAAAGCGGGCGGAGAGCGGCGCGCCTTTCCACGTGCTCGTCGCGTACTTGATGTCGAGGCCGTAAGCGCTCGTGTCCTTGCTGATGACGAGAAGTTCTTTGACGCCCGCCTTCACCAGTTTTTCGGCTTCACTCATCACCTGATTGGCCGGGCGTGAGACGAGATCGCCGCGCAAGCTCGGGATGATGCAGAACGAGCAGCGGTTGTTGCAGCCTTCGGAAATCTTCAAATATGCGTAGTGGCGCGGCGTCAGGCGCAAGCCTTCGGGCGGCACGAGATCGACGTAGGGGTCGTGCAGCGGTGGCACGGCGTCGTGTACAGCCGACACGACCTGCTCGTACTGATGCGGACCCGTGACGGCAAGTACGCCGGGATGCGCCTTGCGGATGCGGCCTTCCTCGACGCCCATGCAGCCTGTGACGATGACGCGGCCATTTTTAGCCATGGCTTCGCCGATGGCGTCTAAACTCTCCGCCTTGGCGGAATCGAGAAATCCGCAGGTGTTGACGACGACGACATCGGCGCCCGCATAGTCGGCGGCAACCGCGTAGCCCTCCGAGCGTAATTTTGTGATGATGCGCTCGCTATCGACCAGCGCCTTGGGACAGCCGAGCGACACGAATCCGACCTTGGGGATGGCGCCGGTTTTGCGGGGTGCCGGCACACTCTCAGCGGCGCGTTGCACCTCGGGTGCGAGCGCTGTGGCTTTGGCGGTTTTGGTGGGCACCGCGATGGCAGTTTTTTCGGTCATGGACACTCTGGGGCTGAAATGTGCCCTTCGCCTAGCACAGCCACGGCATGCCCGCCAGAAATGGGCTGGTTTGCCGCATTACGACCGGGGTCAGATCGAAACATCAAAATCGAGCATCAATCGAGGGTCGAAGAAGAAATACCGCAGAGTTTGGCTCCATAGGCGCCAACAAAAGTGTTGTGAATTGGGTTCTCGATGTTCTCATTACGGCGATGTGGGTTCGGTAGCGGGAGTATTTGCGCGCCAAACAGGCCCGTCCCGTTGCCGTGGATCGCCGCCTCCGCGCCATGACGATAAGAAGGCATTGGGCCGAGCAAGAACTCGCCCCAATGATTATTAGCGTGTACGGGCCCATCCGAACGTTGTCCAACGTTGTCCAATGTGCCCTCTACACCGGCCATACTCGATATGTTAGCCCACGCCAGCGCGCCCGGCGGCCGGCTCCCCGGAGGGCAGCTAGCTGGGCGCCAAGTAAAAGAGTCCTTCTATGCTCATAGACCACCATTGCCACATCGACCGGCCCGAGTTTGCGCACGACCGCGACGGCGTGGTGGCGCGCGCGCACGCGGCCGGCGTCGGCGCTATGATCTGCATCTCGACGCGCATCCGGCGCTTTCACGAAATTCTGGAAATGGCGGAAGGCTACGCCCAGGTTTACGGCTCGGTCGGCACGCACCCGCATCAGGCACACGAAGAACTTGACATTCCGGTCGCGGAAATCGTGCGGTTATCGGCGCATCGCAAGATCGTCGCCATCGGCGAGGCCGGTCTCGATTATTTTTACAAGCACTCAACGCCTGAAGCGCAGGCGGAAGGGTTCCGCAATCACATCGCCGCGGCGCGGGAAACGGGCCTTCCGATTGAAATACACACGCGCGACGCCGATGCCGACACGCTGGCGATTTTGCAGGACGAGCACGGCCGCGGTGCGTTCCCCGCTGTCTTGCATTGTTATACCGGTGGCCGCGATCTCGCCATGCGCGCCGTCGACCTCGGCCTCTATGTTTCGTTTTCCGGTATCGTTTCGTTCAAGAAGTCGGACGCGCTGCGGGCCATCGCCAACGAAGTCCCGCTCGATCGCATCCTTGTTGAAACCGACGCGCCGTTCCTGGCACCCGACCCCTATCGCGGAAAAACCAACGAACCGGCCTATGTCGTCTACACCGCCAAGGCCTTAGCGGCGTCGCGCGGCGTTGCCTTTGACGACTTTGCCCGCGCCACGACAGACAATTTTTTCAGGCTCTACACCAAGGTAGACCGCAGAAATGTCGAGGCCGCCGCATGAGCCTGCGTGTCACGATTCTCGGCTGCGGGTCGTCTGGGGGCGTGCCGCGCATAGGCACCATGTGGGGTCAGTGCGATCCGTCCGAGCCGAAGAACCGTCGGCGGCGCTGTTCGCTGCTGGTCGAACAGCGCAAAAAGGCGGGCACAACCACCGCGCTCGTCGATACTTCGCCGGATTTGCGCGAGCAGCTTTTGTCGGTGCGCGCCGAGCACCTCGACGGTGTGCTCTATACCCACGATCACGCCGATCACACCCACGGCATCGACGATCTGCGCATGGTCGCCTATGCCATGAAGAAGCGCATCGCCTGCCATTTCGATGCGGCCACGCGCGCAAGTCTCGTCTCGCGATTTGCATATTGCTTCACGCAACGCGACGGATCGGACTATCCGCCGATACTGACGTCCAATGACATCGAGCCGGGCGTTGCGTTGAAAATAGCCGGCAGTGGAGGCGACCTGAAGGTTCTGCCGGTCCCGCAAATGCACGGCGATATTCCATCCCTCGGCTTTCGCTTCGGCAAGCTGGCCTATTCGCCCGACATCAGTTCGCTGCCTGAAAGCTCGGTCGAGATGTTGGAAGGCCTCGACGTTTGGATCGTCGATGCGCTGCGCTACACGCCCCACTCGAGCCACTTCTCGGTCAAGCAGGCGCTCGCACATGTTGCGCGCCTGAAGCCTAAGCGCGCGATCCTCACGCACATGACAACCGATCTCGATTACGCAACATTGAAACGGGAACTGCCGGGGGGAGTCGAGCCGGCTTACGATGGTATGGTCCTTGAAGTTTGAACGAGTGCCGTGAAGCGCGAGGCCGCATCAAAGCAAACAGTAGGCAACCTGGCATGCCACGATCGACGGTTATAAAAGGCCTGATAAGTGCCCTTGTCGTTACGATAGCCGCATGGGGTGGAGCAAAAGGCTGGCACGCCTATCAATTGCGAGATCAGGCCGACGAGATTGTGGCGCTGAGCGGCTTGCGCTCGGCGGCAAACTTTCGCGAAAAAATCGGCGGCTTGCGCGCGTTCATCAACGACAGCAGCCAACACCGGCAGGACAATGAATTTTACGCGACCTGGCGCGACACGCTGTTTCTCGCACAGCGCCTCGTCGGCGGTGCCAAAGACAAAACTCAAGATCGCGTGCATTTGGAATGCAGCACGCGCACGGCACTCATGACGCTGGCGCTCGAGGCCGCCGGGTTCACCACGCGGCGCATCGACATCTACGACTCTGCGAATTTGAAGTCGCACACCTTTGTCGATGTACTCAACCCGGAGACGGGCGGGTGGGAGACGCAAGATCCCGACTACGATATTTGGTGGCGCGACGTCAAAACCGGCAAGCCCGTCTCCATCGCCGAGACGGCCACCGATCTCGCCGCGGTCGAACCCTGCGGGCGCACGGCCTGCGGCTGGGACATCGCCAGCCGCGAAAGGTTCAAGGCGGCTAAGCTGAAAGATTATCTCGACTTCGTGACGGTCAAATCCAAAACACAGCGCTTTGCGCTCTACACGCCCCGCGCCGATCAGAAGACCGTCTACGATCACGAGGGCAAGCGCGGCGCGTTCTGTGACGTGCTAGCCGAAAACTGCCGCGATGGCTTTTTCGACATGCGTGCGAAAGACAAAGTGCCAAAGCCTTAGGAACTTTCAATAGGGATCGGGCGTGCCGGTCGCCCGATAACAAATATCTGTGCGCACCTTTTTAAGGTTGGCAGTCGAATTGCAAGGATTTAATTAAGCAGTTATTTGCCATATCGGGCTGCGTGCCGCTGGGCTCACGAGTGACACCCACAGGTGTCATCACAGGTGTCATCCTCGGGCGTGGCTTGGCGCGAGGACCCATTCATCCGGGCGTTCAGGACGTTACTTTTTCTTTGCTCAGTCCCGGGGCATACAAGCGACACGAACGGCGCAAGCGGCCGCAAGCGCGCACTCTTAGAGCCGGAGGCGAAAGAATGGCAAAGCCCAGCCTATCAGCACTGCCGGCGCGACTCGACACCACACTGGAAAGGCAGGTCAGGTTGGGTCAAGGCGGGCCCGTAATGTTGATTTGGATTGCGGATATGATCCCCGCCGCGACCCAACATTTCACGACGGATCAGGACTTTTGGGTCGCGCTCACGCTTGACCCAACCTACGCTTGCGCGACACTGCTAGAGACAAGCCTACCTCATGGGGTTAAGGCTTACGCGATGTCTCCCACCTAAGGAACCCAGCCTTTGAAAAGTACCAAGCCGTTTATGGAATCTTGCTTTCTGTGCAAGTCCGAGTTTCAGATGGGTGGCGGCGAGTTCCACGGCTACTTCATCAAGCACTACGGCGTCACCGTCTGCCGGGGCTGCTTCCGTGGCGCCAAGGACGGCTGGCCCGCGACCGCCGAAGCCAAGCTTGTGCCGCATTTACAGGAACTCGGCAAAGCCGTCCCCGAACGCAACGCCAAGGGTCTGCTGCCGCGCAACGCGTGACGGACTTCGGTGTTTTCACGCATCACTCCGCGTGCCGGAAAACAATGTAAGCTTGGATTGCGCCAGGCCAATGTAGCCTGGACGTGGATCCACGATCGGCGCGCCTCACAGACGTTCGCCGCCCCGTCCGGGAACGCAGGAATTGAAAGTGTTGGAAATTTCAACCAGCGCTCTGTTCTTGTTTCAAAAACCTCTGCGTTCCTGGCCAAGCGCTCAAGGCTGGGCGCACCTTCGCGCCCACCGAATGCCCAGCCTTGAACGCGGCGAGCACGGCTGTACACTGACAATCACGGAAAGCTCGCCCGATACAAATACAGTTGCCGACTCTCGCGCGAAAGCTCGACCGGGCATAACGCCGGCGCCGAGGCCCGGCTCGGCCGGGAAAATGGAAATCAAAACATGCCGACGGCAAGTTTGGCTTCGTCGGACATCAGGGCTTGGGTCCACGGCGGGTCGAACACGATACTGACTTTAGTCCCCGAGACGCCGGCGACCGTGTTGACCGCGTTCTCGACCCAGATCGGCATTTCGCCAGCGACCGGACAGCCAGGCGCCGTCAAGGTCATATCGATCGACACTTCGCGCTCGTCGCTGACGTCGATCTTGTAGATGAGACCGAGCTCATAAATATCGGACGGGATCTCGGGATCGTAGACCGTTTTCAGAGCTGCGATGATGTCCGCCGTCAAGCGGTCGAGTTCCTCGGCTGAAAGCGTCGAGCCGGCGACCGGCTTCCCGCCATCGGCCACCGAGGGCGGCGCCGCATCTGGCTTCGCAGCGGCGTCAACCGGCGCATCGGTCACCGCAATCTCAGCGTCCAGAGGTTTGCCATCCATCGTCGTTACTCCAATTCGAAACGGGGTCAGACCCGGCGGGTCTGACGCCGCGTTCTGAACAATCTAGTAAATTCAGTCGTACAACAAAATAGCTGAGCCTGGGGTCAGATCTGCTGGCTCTGACCCCAGGTAGGCGCTACCCGAAAAACTCGTGCGCGCGGATGAGCGCCGCAATGAGGGCGTCGACTTCTGCCTTCGTATTGTACATCGCAAACGAGGCGCGGCAGGTCGCCGTCACGCCCAGGCGTTCCATTAAAGGCTGCGCGCAATGATGCCCGGCGCGCACCGCAATCCCCGAGCGATCGATAATCGTCGAGATGTCGTGCGGATGCAGGCCGTCGACGCTGAACGAAATGATCGCGCCTTTACTGGGCGCGGTGCCGTAAACTTTGACCCACGGCAGCTCCGCCATGCGCGCGTGCGCGTAGGCTGAAATTTCGCTCTCGTGCTTTGCAATCTGCTCGCGCCCGATCTGCATCATGTAGCCGAGCGCCGCGCCTAAGCCCACCGCTTCCACAATGGCGGGCGTACCCGCCTCGAATTTGTGCGGCGCCTTGGCGTACGTGATGCGGTCGACCTGCACAACATCGATCATCTCTCCGCCCCCGGCATAGGGTGGCATGGCGTCGAGGTGCTGTTTCTTGGCATAGAGCACGCCGATGCCCGATGGGCCGTAAAGCTTGTGGCCGGTCATGACATAGAAGTCGGCGTCGAGGTCTTGCACATCGACGGCCATGTGCACGGCGGCCTGACTGCCATCGACGAGCACCGGGATGCCGCGCGCGTGTGCCCGCTTGATCACCTCTTTAACGGGCACCACTGTTCCCAGCACGTTCGACATGTGGGTGATGGCGACGATCTTGGTGCGCGGCGTCAACAGCCGTTCGAAGGCGTCGAGCAGAAACTCGCCGTTGTCGGCGATCGGCGCCCATTTGAGCACCGCGCCCCTGCGCTCGCGATGGAAATGCCACGGCACGATGTTGGAATGGTGCTCCATGATCGAGAGCACGATTTCATCGCCCTCGCCGATCGCCATGGCGCCGTACGAACTGGCGACAAGATTGATGGCATCGGTGGCGTTGCGCGTGAAAATGATTTCGGCAGCACTCGGTGCGTTCAAAAAGCGGCGCGTGATATCGCGGGCATCTTCAAACCGCTGCGTTGCGGTGTTGGAGAGATAGTGCAGCCCGCGATGAACGTTCGCATATTCGAAGCGGTAAGCGTGATCCATCGCCTCGATAACAGGCAGCGGCTTTTGCGCCGAGGCACCGTTGTCGAGATAAACGAGCGGCTTGCCGTAGACTTCGCGAAACAGGATCGGAAAGTCCGCCCGGATGCGCTCGACGTCATAGGCTCCCCCGCCCAGCCCATGAGCGAGTGGTGCCGATGAAAGTGCCGCAGATGCCATAGTATTTCGCCTTATGCCGACGTCTGGGAAAGCCAGAACCGCGCCTTACCCATCAGAATTTCGCGCAGCGCTTCGTTATCAACCGTATCGATCGTCTCTCCAATAAAGGATTCGATCAGCAAAGCCCGCGCTTCAGGTGCCGGAATTCCGCGCGACTGGAGATAAAACATGAGGTCGTCGTCGAGTTCCATCGACGTCGTGCCGTGCCCGCAGACGACGTCGTCAGCGTAGATTTCGAGCTCTGGTTTGGAATTGAATTCAGCGTCCGGCGACAGCAGCAGCGCGCGCGCCATCTGTTTGCCGTCGGTTTTCTGCGCATCGGGGCGCACAATGACCTTACCTTGGAAAACGCCCCGGGCACGGCCGTCGAGCACGCATTTGTAAAGTTCGCGGCTGGTGCAGTCGGGCACAGCGTGATCGATGACCATCGTCGTGTCGATGTGAGCACCAGCCCGGGCAAGCGTCAATGCGCCCAGGTCCAGCGAGCTGCGACGGCCCTCGAACGTCAGGTTCAAATCATTGCGGATGACGCCCGCGCCAGTGCTCATTTGGAAGGGGCGGTAGGTTGCACCGGCGCCCAGCCGGACAATCCAATTGGCCACGTGCGTTTCACCCGCAGCCGGATCGGCAAATTTGATGTGCTGGATCTCGGCGCCGTCGCCGGCGACGATGTGCGTGACGGTGTTAGAGCGGCGTGGCATCGCGGCGTCGCCCTGATGGTACTCGACGAGAGTGAGCTTAGCGTTGCGCCCGACACGGACGATGTTGCGCGTCACAACCAGACGCGGATGAGCGAAGTTCTCGTCCTTGCCGCCGCCGGAAGCGCAGAACATGATGTGCACTGGCACAGACCAGTCCGCTCCGTCCGGCACATCGAGCACCACGCCGTCAGTCATGAAGGCTGTATTGAGTGCAAAGACACCGCTGTTGGTGCTTTCGTGTGCACTTGTCAGCTCGGCGCTGACCCAGGCAGGGGGCAACTTCAAGACGGCCGCCAGACTATGCTCAGGGCCGGCCAGCGTGCCGTTGTGGCTGATATGTTTGCCGTCGGCAAACATCGTCCAGTCGCCGCCCCCATCACCCACCTTGAGTGAGCGATATAGCGTCTCTTCTATAATTCCATAGGCCGAGACCGTGTAATCGCCAGTCGCGAGAGGCGCCGCCTCCTTCATCATGGCGCGCAGGTCGGTGTATTTCCATTCCTCGATGCGCCGGTGCGGCAAGCCAAGGGCGGCAAAACGGCCAATGGCATCGCGGCGCAATTTTGCGACGGCCGCGTTACCGGGCAACTTGCCCGACACGCTCTCGAACTGTTCGACGAGCGCCATTTCGGCTTTGGTCTTGATCACGGCGACGTTCATTGAATCATCTTCTTCTTCGTAGGTCGGGTCAGCCGGGCATTCCGGCCGTAACCCAGAAACGTTTCAGTCAGGCTGCCTTGCCAGAATAATCAGCATAGCCAGACGTTTCGAGTTCAAGTGCCAGATCCTTGCCGCCCGTCTTTTGGATACGGCCATCGGCAAGGACGTGGACCTTATCGGGCACGATGTAGGTCAAGAGCCGCTGATAGTGCGTGATGACGAGCATGGCGCGATCGGGAGAACGCAGCGCGTTGACGCCGTCCGACACGATCTTGAGCGCGTCGATATCGAGGCCTGAATCGGTTTCGTCGAGCACGCACAGCGATGGCTCAAGCATGGCCATTTGCAGGATTTCCGAGCGCTTCTTTTCGCCGCCCGAGAAGCCGACGTTAACCGGGCGCTTGAGCATTTCGAAATCGATGCTGAGGTCGCTCGCGCGCTGCTTCACAATTTTCATGAACGCGGGCGTGGTCAGTTCGTCTTGGCCGCGCTTTTTGCGCACCGCATTGGTGGCCGTGCGCAGGAACGTGAGGCCAGCAACGCCGGGAATTTCCATGGGGTACTGGAACGCGAGGAATACGCCCTTGGCGGCGCGCTCGTCGGGCGCCATTTCGAGAATGCTTTCACCGTTCCATACGATATCGCCTTCGGTAACTTCGTAGCCCTTGCGGCCGGCGAGCACGTAAGCGAGCGTCGACTTGCCCGACCCATTCGGGCCCATGATGGCGTGAATTTCACCCTTGGGCACGGTCAGCGTAAGCCCTTTCAGAATGGGCTTATCTTCGTCCGCCAGCTTCACGTGCAGGTTTTTAATTTCAAGCATTCAACTTTACCCTTTGTCTTCAATTCGTACTTTTATGTTCGATCGGCTTCGACAACCCTTCTGATTTTGTACCAATAATCGTGAACCAAATCAGCAATAGAACTGCCAGTAAAAACGCACCAATCGCAACCGATACACCACGCAATTCGTTGCCAAAAAAAAAACGTTACAAACACTAACGGCACTGACACATACATTCCCAGCAACGCCAGCCAGCCCTTGACGTTTAATGGGACGTAGACCGGGTAGTTGCCAAAGCCCGCACCGCCCACTCTTGAGCGCATCCAATGAAAAAATCCAATGAGGCTGAATGGATGAGGCCACTTGGGCATCTCCATTCGAAACCAGGGCTTGTTTTTATGCGTCCACATAGTGGGCTATGCTCGTTGCAGTTGGAACAGGCATTCCGTCCTCGACCAATCCTTCGATATGGAATCGAATAGCCTCGCGAAGGCTCTCCTCCACAGCAGGGATTGTTGCGCCCGTGGCGATACAGCCCGGCAGGTCGGGCACATAACCCGAATAGTTGCCCTGCGCTTTTTCAATCACTACCGCATATCGCATCACCGTCATCCTTTAAGGCCAGCTTGCTTTAAGATGCTATTCAAAGTTCCCGGTGCGACGTCGTCAGAGGGCTTACCTGCCACAGTTACCCGCCCCTTCTTGACCGAATGCTTAAACTGACGATGGCTGCCACGCACTGCCACCAAGTCCCAGCCGTCATCTTTCAATTTGTTTAGCACCTCTGAAACTTTCACAACTCCGCCTCACCCGACGCTCCCTTCCAAGCTAATCCCGATCAGCTTCTGGGTTTCGGCCATGAATTCCATGGGCAGGTGCTGGAGCACGTCGCGCACGAAGCCGTTGACGACGACGGCGATAGCTTCCTCTTGGCTGAGCCCGCGCTGCATGCAGTAGAACAGCGTATCTTCGGAGATCTTCGAGGTTGTCGCCTCGTGCTCGAAATGCGCGCTCGCGGTCTTGGCTTCGATGTAGGGCACCGTATGCGCCCCGCATTTGTCGCCGATGAGCAAACTATCGCAATTCGTGAAATTACGCGCATTGGTGGCCTTGCGATGCGCCGAGACGAGCCCGCGATAGGTGTTCTGCGAGCGCCCCGCCGCGATGCCCTTCGAGATGATCCGGCTGGACGTGTTCTTGCCCAGATGGATCATCTTGGTGCCGCTGTCGACCTGCTGATAGCCGTTCGATACCGCGATCGAATAGAACTCGCCGCGCGAATGATCGCCGCGCAGAATGCAGCTCGGGTATTTCCAGGTGATGGCCGAGCCGGTCTCAACCTGCGTCCACGAGATCTTGGCGTGATGGCCACGGCAATCGCCGCGCTTGGTCACGAAGTTGTAAATCCCGCCTTTGCCGTTCTTGTCGCCGGGATACCAGTTTTGCACCGTCGAGTACTTGATTTCGGCCTCGTCCAGCGCCACCAACTCGACCACAGCTGCGTGCAACTGGTTCTCGTCGCGCATCGGCGCCGTGCAACCTTCGAGGTACGACACGAACGCGCCCTTGTCGGCGATGATGAGCGTGCGCTCGAATTGGCCGGTTTCTTTCTCGTTGATGCGGAAGTACGTCGACAGCTCCATCGGGCAGCGCGTGCCCGGCGGGATGTAGACAAACGAGCCATCTGAGAACACGGCCGAGTTCAGCGCCGCGTAATAGTTGTCGGACTGCGGCACGACCGAGCCCAGGTACTTCTTGACCAGCTCGGGGTGCTCGCGCACGGCTTCCGAAAACGAGCAGAAGATCACGCCCGCCTTTTTGAGCTCGTCCTTGAACGTGGTGACGACCGACACGCTGTCGAACACGGCATCGACGGCGACGCGCGAACCACCGTTCTTCACGCCCGCCAGGATTTCCTGCTCCTTGAGCGGAATTCCGAGCTTGGCATACGTCTTTAGGAGTTCGGGATCGACTTCGGCAAGCGACGATGGACCCTCGGTGCTCTTGGGCGCCGAGTAGTAGTAGAGATCCTGAAAATCGATTTTCGGATAATGCACCTTGGCCCACTTAGGCTCGGTCATGGTCTTCCAGCGCTGGAAGCTGTCGAGGCGCCAGTCGAGCATCCACTGCGGCTCGTTCTTGCGTGCCGAGATATAGCGCACGGTGCTCTCGTCCAGACCCTTGGGCGCGCGCACGCTCTCGATCTTGGTTTCAAACCCGTACTTGTATTGATCGACGTCTATCTTGCGGACCTGATCGATCGTTTCCTGCACTGCGGCCATAGCGGCTCTTCTCCTCGTTCACCCGTTGTGGCGAGTGATCAAACTAACAAAGGGGTCTAGGCGGCTTTGCTGGCGCGCGAAGCGACATCGCTCCAGGCATTCAGAAAAGCCGCAATGTCTTCGTCCGTGGTCTCCAGGCCAATGCTGATGCGGATGGCGCCAGCAGCGAGGTCCTCGGGAATTTTCATGCTCGCCAGTACGTGGCTGGTGCCGACCTTGCCCGATGAACACGCCGAGCCCGCTGAGATTGAAACGCCAGCCAAGTCGAGCTTGATCACAAGCGTTTCAGCCATGGTGCCCGGAAGCGCCACGCATGTCGTGTTGGCGAGACGTGGCGCATCGCGCCCTATCACCACGGCGTGGGGGGTCAAAGCGGCGATGTGGCGTTCCATTCCGTCGCGGAGCGCGCAGACACCAGCGAAGCTCGAGAGCGAGCGCATCGCCCCTTCGGCGCAAGCACCAAAACCTGCGATCGCGGCGATGTTCTCTGTGCCGCCCCGGCGACGACGCTCCTGCCCGCCACCGGGCAACAGCGATTTCAAGTTGACGCCATCGCGAACGATCAGCGCGCCCGCACCCTTGGGACCGCCCATCTTATGCGCCGAGAGGCTCATGAGATCGACGCCCAGCGCTGCGAAGCAGACGTCCACACGGCCCGCCGCCTGTACAGCGTCGGTGTGAACGCTGACACCCGCCGCGCGCGCAGTCTGAGCAAGTTCGATCACGCCTTGCATGACGCCCGTTTCGCTATTCGCCATTTGAACGGAAAATAGCGCACGGCCCATGTTTTGCTGTACCGCGAGCGCTTCCGACAGCAGTTGTGCTGATACCCTGCCAGCGGCGTCGACCGGGATCATCACCACGCGAGCGCCCGATGACATCGCTGCCGCGATCACCGAGACGTGTTCAGTTTCGGGGACGAAAATGGTGTCCCAACCCTGCGCCAGCGCCCACGCATTGGCCTCGGTCGCGCCGCTCGTGAAAACGACTCCCGAGGCGGCCGCATTGACGAGGGCGGCGACTTGCAAACGGGCTTTCTCGATCACAGCGCGCGCGCGCCGTCCATCGGCGTGTACCGAGGAGGCGTTGCCGCACAGATCGAGCGCTTCGATCATGGCCGAGCGGGCCTCACAGCGCAGCGGGGCGGTCGCGTTATAATCCATATAGGTGCGCGTCGGGGTCATGCCGTAACACCGCCTTTATCGGCCTTTTTTGCCGCCACCGGAGATTTCGCAACGGCGCCGCCGTTGCCGCTCGGGCCGGGCACGCCGTCGAGAACATCCTGCAAGCTCACGCGGGCCAAGAAGCCATCGATCTCGGCGCCGAGCGCGGTCCATAAGCTGTGCGTCAGACACGGCTTATCGCCGCGGCACGGCGTGTGAGCATCCCGGCAACTCGTCATGCGGGTTTCCTCTTCGACCGCGCGCATGATATCGGCGACAGAGACCTCGGCCGCCGGCTTTGACAAACGGTAGCCGCCCGACCGGCCGCGCGCGCTGTCGACCAAGCCGGATCTGCGCAGACTCATAAATATCTGTTCGAGGTAGGCGACCGGCAATTGCTGGCGTTCGGCAATGCTGGCGAGTGACAAAGCATCGCCACCGCCAAATTTGGCCAAATCCGCGAGTGCGGTCACCGCATAGCGCGCCTTTGTGTTCAGCTCCACAGCAACTCGTCCTTGAAACTTGCGCCTCCAAAATAGAGCGCGCCACACCGGAAACATCGCGAAAACCGCCCGATATAGTCTGCACGGGCCAAACGACTTTCGAACGGTTCTAAATTCGTTATTTGGAATATAAAATTCCGAGGCCTGGAGTCAAGTATAACGGGACCCACGTTTGCGTGATCCTTTGGCGCAGGCAGCTTCGAAGCGCACCGGCGGGGTGCGGCAACGGTGCAGCACGCGTGTTGGTGGCGGGAGAGTGACCAGGACACTCGTCAGGCTTGCTTTTGACCATGGCTGACATGTTAAGAGACGCGCGAACCTGTTGTCTCTAGCTGCACGCGCCGCAGCCAAGCCATAGAAAGCCTCATCGCTCATGCCCGAACTGATTATGAATGGCCCGGCGGGCCGCATCGAAGCGCGCTATCACCATGAAGGAGGGACCGACAGCCCCATTGCGCTGATCCTGCATCCCCATCCCCAGTTCGGCGGCACGATGAACAATCAGGTCGTCTACTCTCTATACTACACGTTCGTGCAGCGCGGCTTTTCGGTGTTGCGTTTCAACTTCCGCGGTGTCGGCCGCAGCCAGGGCTTCTGGGACGGGGGCCCGGGCGAGTTGTCGGATGCTGCCAGCGCACTCGATTGGCTTCAGATCGTCAAGCCGGACGCCAAATACTGCTGGATCGCGGGCGTGTCCTTCGGCACCTGGATTGCGATGCAGTTGCTGATGCGCCGCCCCGAGATCGACGGCTTCATCTGCGTGGCGCCGCCGTCTAACCTTTACGATTTCTCGTTTTTAGCCCCCTGCCCGGCTTCTGGGTTGATGATCAACGGCGATAAGGATCGCGTGGTGCCGTCGAATTCGGTCGCCGATCTGTCAGCCAAGTTGAAGACGCAGAAGGGCATCAAGATCGATCACGAAGTCATACCTGGCGCCAACCACTTCTTCGAAAACAAGACCGACGAATTACAGACCTGTGTCGGCAGTTATCTCGACATGCGCTTGGCCAAGGCCGCCAAGGACCAGGAAAACAAGAAAGAGCGCGAAGCCGAGCGCGATCGCCTGCGGGAAATCGAACGCGCGCGCGAGAAAGAAATGCCCGTTGCATCTGTCGCCGCCGACGATGGCGACGACGACTGATACCAGCGGTCAATAGTTCTGACCCATCGCTCAACTGGCGGCGCGCGTCATGCTTCGCGTGCGGGGCACGACGGCCGGCTCTCGCGACCACTTGGAAGTCCCCTTGCGGGAGAACGCGTGTCGCCGCGCGCAAATAAAAGTAATATTGGCGCGCCAGTATGAGAGCAGGAACACCCTTTTTCATCGGACCGTCGATATCGCGCTAGATCGCTGGCCCGCAAACATCTAGGCTTCCCGCTTCCCCTCGGTCCCGTTCCATAGGATGGCGCGCCCATGCAGCTGTTGGCCGCGTTCAGCCTCCTTGTTTGCGCGGCCGTGGCGGGCGCGCTGCGATACTCGATTGTTTTTCCGCGCCAACCCTTCGCCGATGCGCAGCCCCCGTTGACGGCCGCAGACGAAGCCTTGGCACGACGCCTTCGCGCGCATGTCACGGCTGTTGCCAGCCAAGCCCACAATATCGAGCACTACGGGGCTCTCGAAGCCGCCGCCCAGTATATCGAAAATGTTCTGGGCGCTTCGGGCCTGGCCTCGCGCGCGCACGTTTATCGCGTGGCGGGAAAGACTGTACGCAATATCGAAGTCGTCTGGGAGCCGGCCGATGCCGGTTTGCAAACACCGACTATCGTTATCGGCGCGCACTACGACAGCCCGGACGATGTTCCCGGAGCCAATGACAACGGCACCGGCGTGGCGTGCGCCCTGGAACTCGCCAGCCGGCTCACTTCATTGCGGCCAACGGGGCACCGCCTCCGGCTCGCCTTCTGGGTCAACGAAGAGCAGCCCTATGGAAAAACGCCCGACATGGGAAGCTGGCAGCATGCCAAGGCCCTGAAAGACAGCGGCGAGACCATCATCGGCATGATTGCGCTCGAAACCATCGGCTATTTTTCCAACGAAGCCCACTCCCAGTCGTTTCCGCCGCCCTTTGGACTGATCTACCCCAACACCGGAAACTTCATCGCTTTCGTCGGATTGCCTGGGTCCCGCGCGTTTTTGCGCCGGTCCCTTGCCGCGTTCCGCCGCAACGCGAAGTTTCCATCGATCGGCGGCGTCGCACCGGGATTTCTGGAAGGCATCGATCTGTCCGATCACTGGGCGTTCCACCATTTCGGCTTCCCCGCGATGATGGTCACCGACACGGCGGCATTCCGCAACCCGTACTACCACGAGCCCGACGATCTGCCTGAGAACGTCGACTATGAAAGCCTCGCGCGCGTCACCGTGGGGCTTGAGAATATGTTGCGCGAGCTGGTCACCTGATCAGCGATGCAAAAGCCTACGGCCAAGCCACATCGCCCCCACTCCCAGCAGCGCCGGCAGCCCGCCTGCAAGCCCGAGCGTGCGCCAATATTGGCCGCTGTCGTCAGCGCGCAGAACCGAATGGGTGACCAGACGCCCGTCGCTTACGATCGAATAGCTGACACGCGCCGTCGACAACGAATTCAACAGCACGACAAAGCCCATGAAAGCGGCCACGGCCCCAAAGCCCATCAACCCCAAGGGTGCCAACAGTCTGACGAATGCCATCACGTGATGCGGCTCCTGTTTCAGGTAAGTCAGTGGCGTTTCGTTAAAGCCCGCCGGCGATGGTCGA
>JANNUW010000210.1:0-8563 GCA_031414095.1 Hyphomicrobium sp.
TGTGGGATTGATTGACGTCCGCACCTTCGAAAAGGTCGACCTCTTCGTTCAATCGTCGCGGTAGACTTTTTCGCGGCGCTCGTGGCGTTCTTGGGCTTCGAGCGACAACGTGGCGATGGGCCGGGCGTCCAACCGCTTCAAGCCGATCGGCTCGCCGGTTTCTTCGCAATAACCGTAGCTGCCATCGTCGAGACGCGACAGAGCGGCATCGATTTTCGAGATCAGCTTGCGCTGCCGGTCGCGCGCGCGCAGCTCGAGCGAACGGTCGGTCTCCGAAGTAGCGCGATCCGCAATATCGGCGTGCTGAACGCTGTCTTCGTGCAGAATTACCAGCGTTTCCTTGGTCTGGCGGATGATCTCTTCTTTCCAATTTTGCAGTTTCAACCGGAAATAAGCCCGGTGCAGCTCGTTCATGAACGGCTCGTTCTCCGACGGCCGGTAGTCGGGCGTCAGGACGACCGGAAGCGAGGGCGAGCGGGCCGTCAATTTCTTCTCCGGTTTCTGTTGCGCGGCGCGCACCTGGGATCGTTGCGCCGGCGCGATAGATGCTGGGGGCACGGTCTTCAAGGCTGCGGCTGGAGCTTTGGACGTGGCCGGTGACCGGGCGGGCGATTTGTTTTTGGCGGCGGCCGCCGGAAGAGGCAACGGGCGCGCTTTCGCCGCTGGCGCAGCCGCCTTTGCCGGTCGCGCTTCGGGCCGCTGCTTGGAAATTGCCTTTTTGGCAGGCTGCCGTGTTGGCGCGGAAGCTTTGGCAGCCTTAGCTGCGGCGCCTTTCGCTTTAGGGCCGGCTTTCGAGGTTGGGGCCGAGGCCGGGGACTTAACCCAAACCTGAACCTTTGACGACTTTGCCTTTTTCGTGCTGCTCATGACGCTCCCTGGGCCTGAAAGGCTCGACTGCGCGCCTCACCTGCCCACGAGAGTCAAAGGCACTTCGCAACGCCCGGTTTTCGCGCGCTCGTCTTGCCGGTCCCGTTGGCTTAAGTCAAGACCATCCTAATCTTAGGATTGATAACGTTGGCAAATTCATATGCCATGGCATGCCCGGCGTTGACGAGACACGCTTAAGGCTGTCTTAACTCTTTTATTGCAATCTATACGTGTATTGGGTAATTCAGCAGCCTTGAAGGGAAATGACACCAAACCACCATGACGCTCTTGAGGCCAGACCCCACCCGGCACCCGCGCAACGCATCGGTCCCCTCTCCCAGCCGCTGCCTGCCCGGTTGCATCTAAATCCACCTGGCTATTAGGTTCGACGGGCTCACCCCACCTGAGTTCCGTCACATCCCGAGCCGCATGCATTGCGCGCCCGGGCGCGCCGCTCCTCGACCCACCACCGGGAGCGGCGCCATTCTTTCTCTAGGGCTCGAGCGATAGCCTTGCTTGCGATCGATGTGGTCTAAGCTTAAGGTCCGGCCTCTCCAAAAACCGAGGCACGTATGACGAGCAAAGCCGTATCCCCTCCGCGCAAATTTGAAGGCACGGCGACCTATGTTTCGACGCGCGACCTGAATGTTGCCGTCAACGCCGCCATCACGTTGCAGCGCCCACTCCTCATCAAGGGGGAACCCGGCACCGGCAAAAGCGTACTGGCCCACGAGGTCGCCAAGACGCTTGGCTGTCCGCTGATCGAGTGGCACATCAAATCGACGACCAAGGCTCAGCAGGGTCTTTACGAATACGACGCGGTCTCGCGGCTGCGCGACAGCCAGCTGGGCGACGAGCGCGTCAAAGACATCGCCAACTACATCAAGCGCGGTAAACTTTGGGAAGCCTTCACGCGCGACGAACGCGTCGTGCTGCTGATCGACGAGATCGACAAAGCCGATATCGAATTTCCCAACGATCTTTTGCAGGAACTCGATCGCATGGAGTTCTTCGTCTACGAGACCGGCGAGACCATCAAGGCCAAGAACCGGCCCGTCGTCATCATCACGTCGAACAACGAAAAAGAACTGCCCGACGCCTTCCTGCGCCGCTGCTTCTTTCACTTCATCAAGTTTCCCGATGCCGAGACTATGCAGGCCATTGTCGACGTGCATTTTCCAGGGCTGAAGGGCCGCCTGACGTCCGAAGCGCTGCGTGCGTTCTACGACATCCGCGATGTGCCGGGCCTCAAGAAGAAGCCCTCGACCTCGGAATTGCTCGATTGGCTGAAGCTGCTTTTGAACGAGGACATTGACCCCGCGATGTTGCGCGAATCCGACGGGCGCAAGCTCATCCCGCCGCTCGCCGGCGCGCTATTAAAAAATGAGCAGGACGTGCACCTGTTCGAGCGCATCGCCTTCATGAGCCGCCGCCGGCCGGAATGAGATTAGGCCCGCCTTAGCGGAAACACGAAGTAGCCAAGACATGCCCACGCCAGCCCTAAGATGGCCTGCATGACGAGCAGGCCGGCTTCACCACCGACGGCGTGCACCTGAAACACGCCCACGAAGGCGGCGAGCCAATACAGAATGAAACCGCCGAGCGCGGCTGCGAAGGCCGCGACCACCAGCTTTTGCGGCTGGTCCGCACGTCGGCCCATCATGAAGCCGATAGCGATGGTGGCCGGATTGAAGAGGGCGATCAAAAAAAGCGTGGTGGGATCGAATGAATTGATGGCGATCATGAGCCCAGCCCGCCGCCGGCGGTGCCGTCTTTGACTGGTTTGCCGGTTGAGGTATTACCGTTGGCGTCGGCCTGACGGCGCAATTTTTCTTCCTCATACTGCACGAACCAGCCGATCATGTTGCGCCATTGGGCTCCGACCATTTCGACCATTTCGGACGGCATGCCTTTGGACGCCGCGCGGCCTTTGACGCGGTCGATGACCTGTTGGATGCGCCATGGCACAACGGCGCCTTCGGTCGAGTTGACCTTGAGCTGCCAAGCCCGGTCGACATAGCCGAAGCGCTCGGCGATGAGGTCGACGAGCGTGTCGTCTATACGGTCGATCTCAGAGCGGACCTGGCTCATGTCGGCGCAGTCCCACGGGCGTTTGGCGTCCATTATTTTTTGCCCTTCTGTTTGGAAACGGTCGCCGGTGCAGGAATCGGTTCGCTCGCGTCCATCAGCCACCACTTTTGCGGCACGGCAAAGTGCCCGGCCGCATCTTCGATCGCTTGCCCCGCACGGAACAGGGTCGCTTCGTCGAACGGTTTGCCGATCAGCTGCAGCCCGAGCGGCGTGCCTTGCGCCGACAGACCCGCTGGAACCGACATGCCGGGCAACCCGGCCATATTCACCGTTACTGTAAAGATGTCTTCCAGATACATGGCAAGCGGATCGCCGGTCTTTTCACCGAATGCAAAAGCGGGCGAGGGCGTCGTCGGTGTCAGCACCACGTCGACCTTGTTCCACGCCTCATCAAAGTCGCGCTTGATGAGCGTGCGCACCTTCTGAGCCTTGAGATAATACGCGTCGTAATAGCCCGCCGACAGCACGTAGGTGCCTATCAGAATGCGCTTGCGCACTTCGCGGCCGAAGCCCGCCGCGCGCGTCTGCTCGTACATATCGGTGATGTCGCGGCCCGGCACGCGCATGCCGTAGCGCACGCCGTCGTAGCGCGCGAGATTGGAGGAACACTCCGCCGGCGCCACGATATAATAAGCGGGCAGCGCATACTTGGTATGGGGCAGCGAAATTTCATGGATCGTGGCACCCGCCGCCTTCAACCAGTCGATGCCTTTTTGCCAGAGATCTTCAATTTCTTTCGACATGCCCTCGACGCGGTATTCCTTAGGCACGCCGATGCGCAGGCCCTTCACGCCTTTGCCAAGCGCGGCCTCGTAATCGGGCACCGGCGCATCGACGGACGTCGTATCCTTGAGGTCATGGCTTGCCATGGTGCCGAGCATGATGGCGGCATCGCGCACCGTCTTGGCGATCGGCCCCGCCTGATCGAGCGACGAAGCGAACGCCACGATACCCCAGCGCGAACAACGGCCATAGGTCGGCTTGATGCCGACGGTTCCGGTCAAAGCCGCGGGCTGGCGGATCGAGCCGCCGGTGTCGGTCGCCGTGGCTGCAAGGCATAAGTTGGCCGACACGGCCGCCGAGGAGCCGCCCGAAGAACCGCCCGGCACCAGCTTGGTATCAGACAGCTTGCCGTCTTTGCCGCGCCGGCGCCACGGCGAAACGACGTTGCCGAAGGCGCTCGTCTCGTTGGAGGAGCCCATGGCGAACTCATCGTTGTTGAGTTTGCCGAGCATGACGGCGCCCGCATTCCACAGGTTGGAGCCAACGGTCGATTCGTACGTCGGCTTGAAGTCGCCCAGAATTTTGGAGCACGCGGTGGTGCGGATACCTTGCGTCGCAAACAGGTCCTTGTTGCCGAGCGGAAGACCTTCGAGGGCGCGCGCGGTGCCGGCCTTGATGCGCTTGTCGCTTTCGGTTGCCTGAGCGAGTGCGTGTTTGGGAGTGACCAGCACGTAGGCATTAAGACCGGCGTTGCCGCGGTCGATTTCCGTTAGAAAAGCTTGGGTCAATTCGGTTGCTGAAAATTGCTTTTTAGCCAGGCCATCGCGGGCTTGGGCGAGCGTCAGTGCGGTCAGATCGTCCAAGTTCTAATTTTCCTTCTCATGCTCGCAGCGCACGAATTTCGTGGTTTTGCCGTCCACCGTGACAGTCAAACTGCGGTCTTTGTTATTCAGCTTGAACGTATCCATTTCCTCGTACTCTTCGGCTTCCACGCCGCAAGCCATCCGAGCGACCCAGACCTGGCCCTTCTTCTTTTGTTTAATCCATTTGAACGAGCAGCCACTTTCCCAACCCTGGAAACCGTCGCGGGTCAAGGTTTCCGGAACCGTCTCGACGTTCTTGGGTCCGCCCGCTTGAATTTTGGCCAGCTTTTCGCAGCGCCCCTCGATGACGTAAGTACCCGTGATGAAATCCGCCGTCACCTCGGCACCAAGAGCGGGCAGCGCGCCGGTGAGGAACAACGGCAGGGTGAGCGCCCATGCAATCGCGCGTGTGCCCGCGGGCGGGCCTGAACTGCTCATACGGATCGCCCCGCTTTGGCAGCGTCGGCGCGTTCTTTGTTCACCTGATAGCTGCGGCGCGAATAAAACAAACTGACGAGACCAAAGACAATCGACAACGGCGCGTTGACCTGTTCGGCCAGTTCACGCGCCTGGTTCACCATGGCCGGCACGGCGACCGCTTCAGGCGCTAGGCCTCTCGCGGCGTCGCCCGGCGCGTTTTTGGGCACCACCAGCAGCACGATGCCCGTCGCGATCAGCAAAATGGCCAGCAACGCAAAAATTTTCGACATGTCAGTCCTCCCTAAACACGGCGGCATTCAGTCCGCTATTCGACAACCTTGGGCACCACAAAGAAGTGGTCCTCCGACATCGGCGCGTTTTGCGTGACGTCGGCCGCCTTCTCGCCATCGGTCACCACGTCGTGCCGCTTCTTCATATCCTGAGCCACGACCCTCGTCATCGGCTCGACGTTGTCGGTATCGACTTCGTTGAGTTGTGCGACCCAGTCGAGAATTCCCGAGAGTTCTTTTTCAAGCCCCTTAGCCTCCGCGTCCGTCACCTTGATGCGGGCCAGCCGTGCGATTCGCCTGACAGTTGCTTCGTCCACCTGCATATTGCGGTCCAATGTCTATTTGGGAAAGCTTTGAAGGCCTGTCATACGCGCAAGCCTGGGCGTTGCGCAACCCGGCCCGCGCCTCGCCTGTGGCGGCTGTTTCAGCCTCATCGGGGAGCCGTTAGGCCTTCAAGCGCGCTGGCCCAACGCCGCCACGGGGTGTAACACTGGGCCGATGACCGATCCTGCGCAAACACCCCCTGCCCGTCCCACCTACGTTGGCCGCACTCTCGAAGACGCACTCGCCTTCAGCGACGGCCTCGCACGCAATACGCGCCTGATCGGGATCGACGCCGGCACCAAGACACTCGGGTTGGCACTGTCGGACGTGCAGCGCATGATCGCGTCCCCGCTCGAGACCATCCAACGCAGTAAATTTTCAGCTGATGCCGCGCGCTTGTTCGAACTCGCCAGCCATCACAAAATTTCTGGGTTCGTGTTGGGGCTGCCGGCTAATCTCGATGGCACGGAAGGACCGCGCGCCCAAGCGACGCGAGCCTTTGCACGCAATATCAACAAGCTGTCGGAACTGCCAGTGTTGCTGTGGGACGAGCGCCTGACGACGGCACAGGCTGAGCGCATGTTGATCGCGGCCGACACATCGCGCAAGCGGCGCGCAGAGGTCATCGATAAACTCGCGGCCACGTTAATTCTGCAGGGCGCGCTCGACCGTATGCGTTACGAATAAGAACCTAGCCGATCCGCTGCAATATCAAACGCAGAGTGGACCCATTACCGTCGCACGCGCGCCGTATTGGTTACCGACACTGTCGCTCACATGCCGTTGCATGGCCTTTGATACAGGCTTGGCGTGGAAGGCATAGTCCGATGAGTAGACCTGTAAAGCTTAAGCTTGAAGTTGCACTGGCCAGCGGCGTGATGGCTCTGCAAAAACCCGGCCAGACGCCGCCGGTCGAAGTTCTTCTCAGCCGCTATCACCCGAGCGTACGGCCCGCCCTGCGCCGGCTCGTCTCGTCACCACGCGCCGCCGATGTCGCCCGCGTTTTCCCAGCGCTCGCCTACGAACTTGCCATTCGCCGCAGCACCGCAACGCAACGGCACAAGGCGCTAGTTCTCATCGAAGCCGGCACCGAAATTAAAGACGTGGCGCGCACACTCGGTGTGCCGATGTGGTTGCGGCGTTTGCCGCCCGAAGCATTCGACGGCGACGCGATCGCCTACCCGCGCGCTGAACTGTTCTCGCGCCGCATCACCAATCATTTGCCGCTCGATGTCAGCGAAAGCGCCATGTGGCTGCGCTCGGTCACGTTCGCGGCCAGGGCCTGCAACGATTTTTTTGCGATTTGGCTGGCCCAGCAGAACGTATTCCACACGACCGCTGACCCGGAGCGATTGTTTTCAGCGCTTGCGGCTTATGCCTGGTACTCGACGGCCGAGAACACCCGCGCCCACAGCCTCATCGTCGTGCCGTGGCGCCCAGAAATGGCGTTCGACACCGCGGTCTGCGCCGCCAAGTGCTGGCTCAATCGAATCCGCCTCGTGCTGCAGCTGCGCGAAGGCGTCCTCACCGATCCATGGCTGCAGCGCGGCGAAGCTATGGGTTTGACGTTCCAGCCGTTACTCGACGGCGATGATCTTCTCGCCGAAGCCCACGCCATGCAAAACTGTGCCGATCAATATGCCGACCGCTTGGCGCGCGACAAATGCCGGCTGTTCTCCGTGCGCCGGCGCGGACAGCGCGTTGCGACATTAGAGATTGGGCCACACCTGCGCGAGGCCGGCGTGCTGACGGTCACGCAACTCAAAGCCCGGCACAATATGCCGGCCGCGCTCGAAATCTGGCAAGCGTCTCACCTATGGCTCAGCCAGCAGCCTCAGCTGCGCCGGACCCCGCCGATCGCCATTCCAGACCGCCCCTTCGACGGTGCGATCTGGCAATCGATCATGGCACCTTATCGCCTGGCACAGCGCGGCGCACCCTGGCTGCCCGAGGTCATCACGGCGCCGGGTTTTGCAGTGCTCGACCTAGGCGTGGCCGACCTCGCGCGCCGCGGCGGCGTCTCGTCCTGGCTATTCACCTGAACGAAGCCTGGCTTTTTAATTTATTTAAAGTGCCAATTACATATAGATGTAACAAGTAATTCATATTTATATCTGGCAGCTATTTGTTTTAATCCGGCGGCCAGCACCAGAACGCCGATTTAGATCCGCAAAATACACCTCATTTAGTTGGCACAAGCGGCTTGCCTTTAGGCAACTCCTCCGCTTAAATACTGTCAGCCATACGACGACCTAAGGCCCTGCACCCTTTGCACAAAACAGAATTGAGAACAACTTAAAGAAAGTTTTATGACATCTTATGTTTTAGTGCATTGGGCGACCAAATCAATTAAGGCAAACTCAGCCTTATAGCGCTCGCGATTCCAACTATTATTTGAGTAGCTCGAGAAAATGAGAACCGAACCTTTGGAAAAACTTCAATCAGCTATCCACCTACTCCATCGCGCAGGTCAGTGTGCTGACGAACTGTTTGCAAGTCACATGGGCGCTTTAGATATTACGCCTCGCCAATTTGCAGTGCTGAAAGCTCTGGCTGCAAGTGACGACCCTAGCCAGTCGCTGCTCGTCGAGAAAACCGGCATCGACCGCTCGACGATGGCTGATATCATAAGGCGGTTGGTCGGAAAATCTCTGGTGCAACGGCGCAGAACCCGGCGCGACGCGCGGATGTACGCAGTCCGCCTTACGGAAAAAGGCAAGACGGCCCTCGAGACCGCCGAGCCAGCGGTGCGCCAGACCGACGACAGAATTCTGGCAGCCGTTCCGGTGGCGCAGCGCGATCAGTTCCTAAGGGCGCTCCAGCGGATCGTCGAAACGTTAGGACCTGACGCGGAGCAGCCTGTGGACAAAAAATAGTCAAGGCCCGGCCATTTGCTCTGCGCCTGCAAATTCGGCGGTGCCGAATTCAGTTCTGATTTGGCGAACCGCGACGGACAATAAAAGTCAGCTCCGCCCAGTCGAGCCC
>JANNUW010000211.1:0-3359 GCA_031414095.1 Hyphomicrobium sp.
GTCCGCTAATGAGACCAATGGCGCGTGCGTATTCCCATCAAGGCCACGGCCCGCGAGCCGATCAAACAGGCCGGATACATATCAGCGACTTCCGATACCCAGCATAGTCCCTCTTGCGAAACGCAGCCGGTCCATACATTAGGGTCAACAGGAGACCAAGTGCAGCTGTCAAACTACGTCGGCTGTGCCTCTGCATGCAGACCAATTGTCTGAAAGAGCAGACATTGCCGATTGAAAGTCCGCTCTGCCACAATGAGCGGACTGGCTGCAGCAAGAGCACGAAGTCTCAAAAGGGCCAATTGTGGCTGTCGGCTCCAAATTCGGCAACTTACTTTGTACTCCCGCAACGCTCGAGCCGATCAAAGATTGGTCTTTGAACAGCCCGAAAAAAATGGTCATAAATATCGGCAGTACCTGCGCCAAGTTCGTCAGCCACGGGCGCCATGTCGCCTTTAAGATGGTCAAGGTCGGCATTTCCGGAACCTCTTCACTGGCATCCAGCGGTTCATCGCCGAACTGCGGCCATTGCCTGATGCTGCGTCGCCGTGAGGCAGGCGGTTGTCATGCGTTGCAGCCTAAACCAAGGGAGACCTATGCCCTGATGAAGGTGAAATCGACATTCCCGGCACACAATGCGCAGGCTCACCGCTTTGGCCAATCGCTGACGCAATTTGCCGGGGTCTGGTCTTGCAACGGGAGCCAGTTCGCGCAAAGCTCGGTCTCAACAGGCCGGTCATCCGGTGGATGTCGACTTAGAAGCTGAAAGCTTGGTTGGTGAATTAGGGCACTTTTGATATGGCCACAGAATATTCCAAGGCCTTGATTGTCGGAAGCGGCAGCGGACTCAGCGCTTCGCTGGCCCGGCTTCTTGCGCGCGAAGGTTTCAAGATTGCCTTGGCCGCCCGGAATACGGAAAAGCTTGCCTCCCTCTGCGCCAGCACCGGGGCTATGGCTTTCCCTTGCGATGCAACCGATGCCGATCAGGTCGCGCAACTCTTCCAGGATGTCGAGCGCAAGATTGGCGAGCCTGATGTTGTCATCTACAACGCCAGCGCCCGCTCACGGGGACCGTTCATTTCCCTTGTTGCATCCGAGGTCGAACAGGCCATCCGAACAAGTGCGTTCGGCGGCTTCCTTGTCGCGCAGGAAGCGGCAAAACGCATGGTGCCAAAGGGCCATGGCGCAATCCTGTTCACTGGAGCGTCTGCCAGCGTGAAGGGCTATGCCCAGTCGGCGCCTTTCGCCATGGGCAAGTTTGCACTCCGCGGCCTTGCGCAAAGCATGGCTCGCGAACTCGCTCCCATGGGCATTCATGTCGCTCACTTCATCATCGACGGCGGCATCAGGAATCCCGGCCGCGCCGAACCGCCGGAAAACCCCGATTCAATGCTCGATCCGGATGCAATTGCCGCCAATTACCTGCATGTCCTGCGCCAGCCGCGCAGCGCCTGGACCTGGGAGATGGAACTCAGGCCCTGGGTAGAAAAATTCTGACAGCAATTCGCATTGCCAGGATTGCCACATCAGGCGGCATCTCAGTTATCCTGGCTAAGTTGGATGCCAGCGCATGATCGACTTCTAGTCCATCTGGATGATATTTTCAGGTGCGGGTGAAGGGCTAGCCATGGCACTGTGTGGCCTGCCCGTGTTCGCCCAACTCCACACGGTTTTTTGAGAACATGTTACAACAGTGCTAACTTTAGGCATTTCAAAATATCCGCGTTCACATCGAAGCCCTCTTGCGTCAACCACTTGACAAGCTCGTCAATTGACCGCTCATCACATTCAAAGTCCATACCGTCGTTTGGTCCCAATTCGCCGCCAACAAGATAACCATCTTCCACACCGAAAACCTTTTTACCGACATAGGTCTTAGGCATCTGTATTTCGTTGCCATCGTCATCGGTACCATGGTACTCCGCCAATCCCTCATACTGACATATTTCTGCGATGGCGGTTCCCGGCCTGATGTTGCGAACACATAGATATTCCATCCAACCTTTTGCCCTTGGGTGCGACCGATGCCTTGCCGCCGAGCATCCGGCAGCGCCCGTTCGCCATCGTGGGCGACTGGCTCGGTGTCCCGTTGTGGGTCCGGGCATAGAAACGCGGGTTCAGTTGAATGGGTAATCTCTACGGCAATTTGCTTGGATCGTCCTTGGGCGCGATGCCCATCAGGCGCGGCTTCCACCCAAGCACCAAAATTGTCAGTTTTTCCACATCGCTGGAACCCCATTGGAACCCCGCGGTGGATTTTTTCTTTAATACTAATCGCTAACTCGTTGATTTTGTTGGTGGGCGCAGTAGGACTCGAACCTACGACCCGCTGATTAAGAGTTCTTTTATATGGCCTCTCATAGGTTCTCACCGTATCCTCAGATTTGGTCTCATATAATTGAATTTGAACATTTATTTTGAATATAGTTGAACATTCATCTTCATCAAAGCACATGACATTCTGCTACCTATGTGCTACCTAAAACTATGCCAAGAACTCGCCTTACAGACCTACTGATCAAAACCGCGAAGCCGGAAAGGATGCAGTCGCAATCTGATTTTTGGGACACTACGGTGACCGGATTATCTCTACGCGTGACGCAGGGTGGCACCAAGACCTTCTCCTTCAAGTTCAGGGGCAGCGATGGCAAGGAACGCCGCATCAAGCTTGGTCGTTACCCCGAACTGACGCTTGCTGAAGCGCGAGCCACGGCGATGGAAAACAAATCCCGGCTATTGCGTGGCGAAACGCTTGTCGAAGACAAGGGCAGTAAAGCGAATGGTTTGACAGTTTCGCATCTCATTGCGGAATTCGTGAAGCGTCACGCCCGCTTCAACCGCAGCGGGGGAGAGACCGAGCGCATTCTTCGTCGAGAGTTTGAGGGCAAATTTGGTAGTCGAGAGTACACTTCAATCACAAAAGGCGAGATCATCCGAACAATTGAAGCTATAGCTGATCGCGGTGCCCCTGCCCAAGCCCGCAATACGCTTGCAGCCCTGCGCAAGATGTTTAACTGGGCGGTCAGCCGCGACCTGATCGAGCACTCGCCATGTGACCGCGTGAAGCCGCCGGAAAAAGCTTCGAAGCGCGAACGTGTGCTGTCGCTAGCAGAAATCCAGTCGGTGTGGAAAGCTTCAGATGGGCTCAACTGGCCATTCCGGGAAATCGTAAAGCTGCTGATATTGACTGGACAGCGCCGAATGGAGATCGGTAATTTGAGGCGGTTATGGATCGACAGAGAGTCCAAGACCATAAGCTTTCCAGCAGAAGCCATGAAGAATGCTGGCGAGCATCTCTTACCTCTATCGGATGCGGCATGGTCGGTATTGGAAGCCGCGCCACAGCTTTCTAGCGAGGATCG
>JANNUW010000212.1:0-1672 GCA_031414095.1 Hyphomicrobium sp.
TGTCCGCTAATGAGACCAATGGCGCGTGCGTATTCCCATCAAGGCCACGGCCCGCGAGCCGATCAAACAGGCCGGATACATATCAGCGACTTCCGATACCCAGCATAGTCCCTCTTGCGAAACGCAGCCGGTCCATACATCAGGGTCAAAAACAGAAGTCAGCCAACGCCAGCGCCATTTCCGCTGTGCCTCCGATAGCGGACGAATTGTTGCAGATAACGGACATCACCGCCATAAACCTCCTCGGCTAGCGCAGGCGGAAGGCTGCTGTGGCTGGGTAGGGTGGAAACCTCTAGTCAGCAGTATTGATCTACCTCAATGCCAAATCCAATTGTTGGGTGCATCTGTTACTTTGGGGGAGGTGTTGCGTAGGCCCCCCCTCTCAAACCGTCCCCTGCTGGATGGCCCTGCAGCGCAGCGTCTGCGGGGCTTTCCTTCATTTGAGACTGGCCGGAAAACGGGGCCCGTCGCAGGCCTAGCCAAGGCTGTCCAATAGGCGCAAGGTCCGGCCTGAGGTCGGTGATGGGGCGGACGTAACTTCTGGGGAGTTGCCGCAATGAAAAAGCTTCTGGGTGCAATTGCCGGACTAACCTTGGGCATTTTGAGTACAGCAAGTTGCTGGGCATCTACCGTCGTGAGTTACGGGGACGGCAGCAATTCATTGGACACCGCCACAGGCTTGTTGTGGCTTGACGTACCCTTAACCTATCAAATGCCGCGTGTTACTGTGTTATCACAGCTTGGCGCTGGCGGCCTCTTTGAAGGGTATCGTTATGCGACCTCCGCTGAAATTAGCCAGCTGTGGACCAACGCCGATATTACGAACCCGTATAACGGCCCCGCAACAGTTGCCAAGACACCAGCTTATTTGGCTTTGATTGCATTACTCGATCATACGTACAGTGCGTCAAGTGCATATTATGTTTTGGCGATGAACAGCTCACTGGACCTATTGGTATCATTCTCGATGCTTCGAGTAACCTGGGATAGAGACGGCAAATTAGAATCGCTACTCGCGGACTCAGCTACAGATCAAATTACGCAATACTGGGGAAGTTACCTTGTAAAAGATACAAACGCTGTCCCCATCCCCGCCGCACTCCCGCTCTTCGCCGCTGGCCTTGGTGCCATGGGCTTCATGGGCTGGCGCAGGCGGAAGGCTGCTGTGGCTGGGTAGGTTGGTGCGGGCCATCGAACTTGGCGTCCGGCCAATTGCCAAAAATCGTGGAATTGGCAAGGAACGTCTAACAATTTACCAGTGCCTTGCCATCAGGAAGTGCCCTCTAGCCAAGCGCCAGAATTGCCAGATTTCATGCATCGCAGGAACCCCAGTGGAACCCCATCGAGATACTTGATCAGAATATTTCTAACTAAGTTATTGAAATCGTTGGCGCGCCCTAAGAGATTCGAACTCCTGACCCCCAGATTCGTAGTCTGGTGCTCTATCCAGCTGAGCTAAGGGCGCGCGATATAGCGGGAATTGGGCTTCCTTAATACGGCCTAGCTGTTAACGCAAGCCTTACCCCGCTGGCTAGATGTTCAGTCCCGGCATTTGATGGTACGATTTTGACCATCGAATGGAAGGAGGCACTATGGGCCAGGTTCTTCACGGCAGCGCCACGACAACTGAGGCAGTCCGTCGAGCGATACAACATAGTCAAGAGAGCGTGAG
>JANNUW010000213.1:0-11047 GCA_031414095.1 Hyphomicrobium sp.
GTCGGCGAGCGGCGTTAGTTTTTTCATGTCATGGTTCCCTGCGCAGAGGTCATTCCATAAAACGAGACGGGCACCACGCCGTGGCGCGGCCGTCCAATGTTGACGAATTGGGCATTACGAACGGGTATCTCGTCAATGACAATCAGGTGGCGGTGCTCCAGTTGCCAGCCAGTCGCGTAATTTCCCAGCGCCTTACCCACGTTGGCCTCGGTCAAGAGAACGATGGGAGCTGCGTTCGACAACGGCGTCCGCGAAGTTAGCACAGCCGATAATTCCGCGGCAAAGCGGCGGATGTCTTCGAGCGACGGCACCACGTTCGGCCACACGACCTGAAGACACACGCCACGCTCCGAGTCGCCCGCTGTTTGCAAGGCGGCCTCTATGCGCTCGCGGCCACAGTTGCCTTGGATAGACGCGACGACCGGCAGATCGTTCAGCGGCAGCACCGATGGCTCGGGCAAAAAAAGCGTTGTGCCCGAAACTTCGGTGCTGTGCAGCGTCAGGCCTTGAACGGTGGCCCGGCCTTTGTTTTCAGGAACAATAGTGCCGACATCGCGCGATAGAATATCGGAGGCAACAATTCCGCGCGCTAAGTCGACGCCGAGATCGCCGTAAAAAGTTCGCCCCGGCAACGGTTGGCCGCTTGCGGCCATGTAGACCAATTCACCCACGCCGCCCGAGAATGAAATCGCGGGTGCCGACTCGCACGCGAAGACGAAGGGCGCCTGTTGCAAGCGGCTGCCGCCCGGGTCTTCGAAAAAGCGCGCATCGCACGTCGCTAAAGCTTCTAACCCGCGCACGTAAAACCCGACGATCCAGCCGACGTCTTGCAGCGAAAGCTCGTCACCGGCCAACCCGCGGATGCCGTGCTCGTCCAAGAGCGCCCGCCCGAATTCAGACGCGCCGAGCAGGCGGTAGGACCCTGGCTCAAAGCGCAGATGGCGCGCGCCTATGAAACACGAGCCCGTCGCCAGCACGTTGCCGTCGAGCCCCAACGCTGCGTTGGTCGTGCCACCGCCAATATCGAGATTGAGGATCGGCCGTTGCGGGGAGGCGCGCGACAAACCGCATGCGCTGCCCATGAATGCGAGCCAGGATTCGAGGCGCGGATCGTCCGCTGTGGCGACCACCGCTTCGCCGATCAGGCTTTGCACGAGCGCCGTTAACTCGCGCGCGTTGTCTTGCCGTGCCGCCAGGCCCGTCACAATGGCGCCACCAGCGAAAATGCTGCCGCGCTCGATGCCCGAGTCGCGTAACCACCCTTTAACGATTGCGCTGAGCGCTTCGAGGTCGATACGATTATCCTTGAACGGCGTAAACACGGTCTCGCAGCGGGTGACGACCTGGGCGCTGCCGAACTCCATCCGCCCGGTCGCGCAGTTGACAGCGATGCGCGCACTGGCCACAAGCGCGCTCGAGGTCGTGGAGCCGAAATCGAACCCCACAAGTTTGACGCGATCTGTAAGATGTGACGGCTGGTCCATAGCTTCCGACGTTTCGGGTGCGCGACGCGTGCCTGTTGCGGGCAAAATCTAACAGAGCAGTCGAGCCTCGCAAGGTTTCAATTTTCGCGCGTTGCATTCCGTTCTGGCAGCGGTCGCACAATCAAGAGCCATATCAATGCCTCTGACACCCGATGAAATTCAACGCTACAAACGCCACCTGGTGTTGAAAGAGATCGGCGGCCAGGGCCAGCAGAAAATCAAAGCCGCGCGCGTGCTGCTGGTGGGGGCCGGCGGGCTCGGCTCGCCGCTGCTCCTTTACTTGGCCGCAGCCGGTGTCGGCACCATCGGCGTCATCGATCCTGACACCGTATCGCTCGACAACCTGCAACGGCAGATCGTGCACGACACGCCGTCGATCGGCACGGCGAAGGTCGACAGCGCCGCCAAAGCCGTCGCGCGGCTCAATCCGCATGTCGAGGTCGAAACGATTAATGCCCGGCTCGACGCCAGCAACGCGCTCGATATCATCGGGCGCTTCGACATCGTCGCCGATGGCTCGGACAATTTCGCCACCCGCTATCTCGTATCCGATGCCTGCTATTTCGCGCATAAGCCGCTTGTCTTCGGCGCGCTTGGCCCATTCGATGGCTACGTCGCCACCTTCAAGCCATTTGAAAAAACCGAGCAAGGCGTGCCATGGCCGAGCTATCGCTGTCTGTTTCCTGAAGCGCCGCCGCCCGGCCTCGTTGCCAATTGCGCTGAAGTCGGCGTACTCGGCGCGGTCGCCGGCGTCATCGGCACCTTAATGGCGACCGAGGTGCTGAAGGAGATCACGGGCGCGGGCGAAAGTTTGGCTGGCAAACTACTTCTCTACGATGCCAAAGACGCGCGCTTCGAGACCATCAACGTCGCCTGGGACCCGCACAATCCTTTGACGGGTCAAACTCCCACGATCCTCGACTTGTCGTCGCACGAGCGCACGTAAACAAAACTGTCGTGGCCACCGCAGGCCGCCACGACCGTTTCGTTTTAATTGGCACCCTCGAGCAAACGCCGCGCGATGACCTGCGCTTGGATTTCAGCGGCGCCTTCGAAGATGTTGAGGATGCGGCTATCGCACAGCACGCGGCTGATAGGGTATTCGAGCGCGAACCCGTTGCCACCGTGGACTTGCAACGCGTTATCGGCATTGGCCCAGGCAACGCGCGCGCCGAGCAGCTTGGCCATTCCCGCTTCCAGATCGCAGCGCCGGCCCTCGTCTTTTTGGCGGGCAGCAAAGTACGACAACTGGCGCGCGATCATGGTCTCAACCGCCATCATGACGATTTTGTTCGAAACGCGCGGGAAATTGTAGATCGCCTGTCCGAACTGCTGGCGGTCGAGCGCATACTTGAGCGCTAAATCCATCGCGCATTGAGCCACGCCGACGGCGCGCGCCGCGGTTTGGATGCGGGCCCCCTCGAACGTGTTCATAAGCTGCTTGAAGCCCTGGCCCTCAACACCGCCGAGCAGGTTTTCGGCCGGCACCTCGAAAGCGTCAAACGAGATGTCGTATTCCTTCATGCCGCGGTAGCCGAGCACTTCGATTTCGCCACCCGTCATACCCTTGGCGGGGAAAGGATCGGCGTCGGAGCCGCGCGGCTTCTCGGCCAGAAACATCGACAGGCCCTTGTAGCCTTTTTCGTTCGGGTTCGTGCGGGCGAGCACCGTCATGACGTCGGCGCGCACCGGATGTGTGATCCAGGTCTTTTGGCCCGTGATCTTATAAGTCTCGCCGTCCTTGACCGCGCGTGTCTTGAGCGACGCGAGGTCCGAGCCGGTATTGGGTTCGGTAAAAACAGCGGTCGGCAACATGGCCCCGCTGCCGATCAGGGGCAGGAACTTTGCCTTCTGTTCAGGCGTGCCGTTGTGCAGGATCAGTTCGCCGGCGATTTCGGCGCGCGTGCCGAGCGACCCAACGCCAATATAGCCGCGCGATAGCTCTTCCGAGACGACGCACATGGCGAGTTTGCCAAGCCCCATGCCGCCGTATTCTTCCGGCAACGACAGTGAGAAGACACCGAGCTCTGCCAACTGCGAAATGATTTTTAGGGGAATGTAAGCATTCTTCAGATGCCACTCGTGCGCGTGCGGCACCACTTCCGCTTCCGAAAACTTGCGCATCTGGTCGTGAATTTCGCTGTGCACGTCGTCGAGGCCCGAGGCGCCATAGGTTGTCGCGCCCTGCGTGTCTTTGATGAGCTGCGCCAAGCGCGATTTGACGCCCTGCGCGCCGCCGGCCTCGACCAGATCGGCAACCGCATCTTCGTAACGGCGGACATCGGCGCGGGCCACACCCATGGCCTCGGCGCGGATGATTTCGCCCTGGTTCATCGGAATGCCACCAGCGATCTGAGCGCCGTACTCGCCGAACGCCACGAGCAGGATGAGCTGTTCGAATTCACCGAAATTGCCGTCGGCTTGCAGGCGCACGGCCCACTCGCGCATTTGGCGCAAGCCTTCGACCGTCGTTGCCAGCCACGCCAAACCATGGGCCGCATGCTGGGCCTGATCGACGCCGCCGAGTTCTTGAATTTTAATGCGAACGCCGGCCTTGGCGAGGCTCAGCACGCGTTCTGCCGCGTCGACAGCCGCGCTGGTGCGCGCCAGGAGTTGGTCTGGTCCACCCGACAGCAAATCGGTCCCGGACTTCAACTGCGCGATCGGCATCGGCTATTCTCCTTGAGAAGCGTAAGTTTTAAGATTTTTGCGAACGACCGTCAGAGCGTAAACGCGGCCGCCGCCGTCTTGGGTCAGTTAACGGCTGGCGCAACGGTACAAAATTTCCGGCAACTTAAAGCCCGAACCGATCAACACAATCGACTTCTTGGAGGCAAACGCCGCGACATGCAGGCGCGGCGGGCCCAGCTCATTCGTCGACCCCCGGCATGCGGGGCCGGCGCACGATTTCAACGCTGGCTTCCTCGACCCCACCGGCATGCGGGATCGCGGGCTCGACAGCGGGCTCGCGCGGCACCGGCACCGGGCGGGCCATCCGCTGCACCGTTTCGCGAGTTCCCGTTTGCAGCTCCCGCCCGGCGGACAGCCGGGACTTGCGTTGCACGATTTTCACTTCAGCTTCAAAGGCGCCGGCAAGGAGGCCGTCGCCGAACGAGCCGGCGTCATCCGACATCTCCGGCGGCATCTGAACGTCCTTCACGTTCTTCATCACGTCGCCAATATGCTCTGTGTCGAGGCGCAGGTCCGGGATGGGCTGATGGTCTTGCTCGTAAATCGGTTTGGCGCGACGGGCGCGGATCATTTCCAGCCATGAGTTAGCGCGAGCTTCCTCGTCCAGCTCGGTCGCGTGCGACGGCTTTTCGGGGGCGGCGGCTTGCAGGAGATCTGCAGATTTGCGATCAAGGCGCTGCAGCCGCTTTTCCAGTGCCGACAGGGCAGGACTGAGCGCCACATTCGAAGCAGGTGGCGGGACCGACGTGCCGGGCGATTCGTTTATCGACACCTTGCCGGGAGCGCTTGAATGGCGCGGGACTATTGCAACATCGGCCTCGAAGTCCTCGCTGTCACTGCCATCAAACAGGTCGTCGCCGCCGTCGTCGGCCAAGCCAGGGGAGTAACTGTTCGCCTCGACGTCGCCGTGAACGTCATCATCTTCGGAGGCTGCAAAATCCATGTCTTCGCCTGCTGTGGGGAGCGGCGCGTCGCATGGAGCCTCGACGGCCATATCGGGCGTGGGACCGTCCGGCCTAATTACGTCTACGGAGTCTCGCCTATCGACCCGATCGGCAGTGACCATCAATTCCGGCTGCTGCACGGAGCCGGCAACAGGCTGCGCGGGCGCACCTTTGGCGAAACTGGCCACAATACGCATCGCCACAGCCTCGACCACGTCGACGGCGGCTGGAGGGCTCTGCGCCTGAACAGCCTCAGTCCTCAAACCCTCGTCCGATGCGTCGGGCAGGAGGAACGGCGGCATGGCCAACGTCGCGATGCGAGCTGCTATGCTTTCCCGGCGAGGCTCGTAAACAACGATCGGAACGGGCGTCTCGCTAATCGGCGCCGCAATCGCATCCGCCTGCGGACTTGAGACTTCAACCCCCGAGCCTATGGAAAGCGGTGCGGCGGGATGAGCAATTTCAAAATTACAAGCATCGGCAGCATAATCGTCTGATATCTCGACCGGTGCTACGTCGACGGGATCAGACGCGGGCGCGGGCACCGGCTCGGGTACGCCCACACTTTCGGCGACGACAAGCGCCTTCGCCGCAACGGCCCGGGCGCGCTCGAGTTCGCAATGCAGGCGATACAGCGGATTTTCGTCGAGTGCGCTCAACAGTTCGTGCCGGCGGCACGCCCAGCTTTCAGTGCCGCCAGCATCGCCTGACGCCTCGCGAACCGAGTCGAGGGCCGCCAACGCACGCCAATTGTCATCGTCGTCGAGCGCTTCGCGCAGCTCGGCGATAGACGTTGCGAGCTGAGCGTGCTGGCGCGCCAACAGGGTGTCGATCATCTCTCGCTGCCTAATGTGCCCGGCTTCGCGCGCAGTATAGGGGGAAAAGATCGTAGCGTCCCTAAACTAGAGATCTTGTCCTCACAATAGGTTGCGAAGTCATCTCCGCCAAGTCGCCGGCCTGCGCAGCCACTGGACAAGCGACCCGGCATCGGTCCAAAGTTGGCTTGCCCCCCAGCCAACGGCTCGAAAAGCCTGAGCAACCAAGATCCCAGCACGCGCCCATGCGAAAACAGTCGATTTCCCTATTGCTTTATCGTCTCTACGAGCACTCCGGCTTTTCGCTGGCAGGGTCGGTGGCGTTTTCGTTTGTCGTGTCGCTGTTTCCATTTTGCATCTTTCTGGGGGCGTTAGCTGGCGTCTTTGGCGGTCGCGAATTGGCAGCGCAAGCCGTGGCGCAACTGTTCCAAATTTTGCCGCCCGCCGTCGCTCAAGGCCTCGTGCCGCAGATTGATGCCATCATGGGGCAGAGCCGTATCGACCTGCTGACATTGAGCGCCTTTTTGGCGCTGTTCTTTGCCACCAGCGCCATCGAGACCATGCGGACAGCCTTGAATACGGCCTACCGGGTAATCGAAACGCGGCCCTATCCGCTGTGCCTGTTTATTTCCATGGTGTTTGTATTCGTCAGTGCCGTTTCGATGCTGGTGCTGACCTGGTTTGTGGTCGTTGGACCCAGTATCGCCGCACAGTATCAACCGGAGTGGACGAAGTCGTTTTTCGATCAGACCTGGATGTCGACCGCGTGGCGCTATTGTTTGTCCGGATCGGTTATCGCGGTCCAGTTGTTCGCGTTCCACATCTGGCTGGCGGCTGGCCATCGCAGCGTCAGAGATGTGTGGGTCGGCATTGCCGTCTCGACCGCATTGTGGCTGACGATTGCGGGCTTTTACTCTTATTACTTGAACTTCAGCGATTACGCCCGCTTCTACGCCGGTCTGTCGCAGCTGATGGTGGCGCTGATATTCTTCCAGTTTACAGCCATCATCATTATTCTCGGTGCCGAGATCAATCGCGGCATCATCGAGTTGAAGAGGATTGGCGAACTGGAAGCGCCACAGCCCGAATTGACTATCGAGCGCACGAAGATCGCGTGAAAAAGGGCCGCATCGCTGCAACCCTTTTTCGCAGTCATACAAGTGAACGCGAACTAGCTGCGGCGCTGAAACCTTTACCTTGCGCGGCGCTATGCGCGCCGCTGGCCGGCCTCGATCGCGTCTTCGAGCGTCTTTAATCCCGTGGTCGGGGCACACACCAGCACTGCCATATTGCCCGGCTTGTGCTCGTTGCGATACATGCGCATATGCGCCTTGGGGATCTGCGCCCAGCCGAACACTTCCGACATGCACGGATCGATGCGCCGTTCGATGACCAGCTTGTTGGCCTGGCTTGCTTGCTGCAAGTTGGCAAAGTGCGAGCCCTGCACGCGTTTCTGGTGCATCCACAAATAGCGGGCATCCATGGTCAGGTTGAAGCCTGACGTACCGGCACAAATGACAACCATGCCGCCACGCTTCACGACTTGAACCGAGATCGGGAAAGTCGTTTCGCCGGGATGCTCGAACACGCAGTCAACGTTCACTCCCTTGCCGGTGATCTCCCAAATGCCAGCACCGAACTTGCGCATTTCCTTGAGCCAAGCGTTGTATTCCGGCGTGTTGACCTTCGGAAGTTGACCCCAGCAATTGAAGTTCTTGCGGTTCAAGACACCCTTGGCACCGAGCTGCATGACGAAGTCGCGCTTGTCGTCGTCTGATACTACGCCAATGGCATTGGCACCTGTCGTGGCACAGAGCTGGATCGCGAACGCGCCTAGACCACCGGCCGCTCCCCAAACCAGCACGTTATGGCCGGGCCTCAGAACATGCGGGCGATGACCAAACAACATACGGTAGGCCGTGGCCAGCGTGAGCGTATAGCAGGCGCTTTCCTCCCACGAGAGATGCTTGGGCCGCTCAAGCAGTTGCCGGTCCTGCACGCGGCAAAACTGAGCGAACGAACCGTCTGGAGTTTGATAGCCCCAAATGCGTTGCGACTCCGAAAACATCGGGTCGCCGCCGTTGCACTCTTCGTCGTCTCCGTCGTCCTGGTTACAATGAACCACGACTTCGTCGCCAACTTTCCAGCGCTTGACCTTGGAGCCAACCTTCCAAACGATGCCCGACGCATCAGAGCCGGCGATGTGATAGGGTTGTTTGTGGGCATCGAACATAGAAATGGGTTGGCCGAGCGACGCCCACACGCCATTGTAATTGACGCCAGCTGCCATCACGAGAACGAGCACGTCGTGGCTATCAAGCTCCCAAGTCGGCACCACCTCAATTTGCATAGCAGTTTCGGGAAGGCCCTCACGGTCCTTGCGAATGGCCCACGCATACATGTTCTTTGGAACATGGCCGAGCGGCGGAATTTCGCCGATTTCATAGAGGTCTTTTTTGCCGACGCCGGAAATAAAGTCCTGCGCTGTCATTTCGCTACCCTTCCCTGCCATTTTAGCGGCGCTTTGGCTCGTCATAAAATCGATCACTCCCCAGCGAGGAACCTTTAAGGGCAGGCCACGCATCGCCGAGCGAGCGGCAAGCCTTACCTTATCGCAGACGGTTCAAGCACTTTTTGGCACCGCGATAAAGGGGCACGCCTGCGGCGGGCTAACGCGGGATAACGAATAGTTAAGTTTATCGCTGTACGATCTTGTTACGGATTTTTATGCGCTGCGTCCGCACCTTTGCGCGCGACCCAACTTTAAATGGAGCATACCTGTGCTCGATACGCTTAATGCCATCATTAACGTCAACTTCACGACCGCCCTGATTGTGGCGTCGCTGGTTGTTGTCTCGGCGGCTATTTTCCGCGAGACGACCGACTCGAACATGTTGACGGCGTTTTTTGTACCCATTGTCACGTTTGGCGCGTTGACGAGTATCTATGGTCTCAGCCGGGCTGGCATTTTGTTCACGTCGCAAAAAGATGCCAACAACGTCGTTTCATCCGGCATTGGCATTATCGTCGCGTTTACGATCATGTTGATAGCGATCCGGTCGTGGGTTGCATTCTGTGACCTGCGCCGCCCGCCTGATGCCTCTGGCCGGCTCCTCGATAGCGACCACGGCACCTGAGCGCCGTATTGGTGCTGCAACGGCATCCAGCCTGACCGCTGGTCCTCCCATATAAAGTAGCGCATTGCACAATGGCCCTGGTGGCGTCATGTATGGCGGGACCGTGCCCCGCCTTTGGACGTTAGCTCCTGAGGGTTGGCGGCACATCCGACAGCATCGATGACCCGGAAGGCCGCCATGAGTACACCAGCCAATAAGCCCGAACGCGACAAGCCGTGGCTGTTTCGCACTTATGCCGGGCACTCGACTGCCGCCAAGTCGAATGAGCTTTACAAAAAGAACCTGTCCAAGGGACAGACCGGCCTGTCGATCGCCTTCGATCTGCCGACCCAGACCGGCTATGACAGTGACCACGAACTGGCGCGCGGCGAAGTTGGCAAAGTTGGCGTGCCGGTGTCGCACATCGGCGACATGCGCACTCTGCTCGACGGCATTCCGCTCGATCAGATGAACACCTCAATGACCATCAACGCCACGGCCGCCTGGCTGCTGTCGTTGTACGTCGCCTATGCCGATGAATCGGGCGCGCCGCGCAACAAACTGACCGGCACCATTCAGAACGACATCATCAAGGAATACCTGTCGCGCGGCACTTATGTGTTCCCGCCCGAACCGTCACTGCGCCTAATCAAAGATACCATCGTGTTCTCGTGGACGGCAGTGCCTAAATGGAACCCGACTAACGTTTGCTCGTATCATTTGCAGGAAGCCGGCGCGACGCCGGTGCAGGAACTCGCCTTCGCACTCGCCACTGCCATTGCCGTGCTCGACACCGTGAAAAAGTCTGGCGAAGTTTCGCCCGAAGACTTTGGCAACGTGGTTGGCCGGGTGTCGTTTTTCGTCAACGCCGGTCTCAAGTTCGTGACCGAAATCTGCAAAATGCGGGCGTTCGTCGAACTGTGGGACGAGATCTGCCGCGACCGCTATGGCGTGACCGACGCCAAGCACCGCATGTTCCGCTATGGCGTGCAGGTCAATTCGCTCGGCCTTACCGAACCGCAGCCGGAAAACAACGTCTACCGCATCCTGCTCGAAATGCTGGCCGTGACGCTGTCAAAGCGCGCCCGTGCCCGCGCCGTGCAATTGCCAGCCTGGAACGAAGCGCTTGGCCTGCCGCGCCCGTTCGATCAGCAGTGGTCGCTGCGCATGCAGCAGATCCTGGCTTATGAAACTGATTTGCTCGAATATGGCGACATTTTCGATGGCTCCAAGGAGATCGACCGGAAAGTCGCGAGCCTCAAAGAACAAGCCAAGGCTGAGCTCAAAACCATCGAAGCCAATGGCGGCGCTGTGGCTTCAATCGATTACATGAAACGGCGCTTGGTCGAGAGTAATACGGCGCGCCTGAGCGGCATCGAGAGCGGCGAGCAGATCGTCGTCGGCGTTAACAAGTGGACCGAAACCGAGCCGTCACCGCTGACTACGGGCGAAGGCTCGATCATGGTCGTCGATCCGGCTATGGAAGCCCAGCAAATCGAACGCCTGAAGGCATGGCGGTCGGCACGCGATGCCAAATCGGTGAATGCTGCGCTGGCCGATCTCGAACAGGCCGCCAAGGAAGGCCGCAACATCATGGAGTCGTCTATCGCCTGCGCCAAGGCCGGCGTGACCACGGGCGAATGGGGCGGTCTGTTGCGCCAGATCTTCGGCGAATACCGCGCGCCCACGGGCGTGTCAGCAGCCGCCGTGCGCCGCGATGGGTCCGGTCTTGAGAAAGTGCGCGCCTCCGTTGAGCACGTGTCGGCAGGGCTCGGCCGCCGAATCAAATTCCTGGTCGGCAAACCGGGCCTCGATGGCCATTCCAACGGCGCCGAGCAAATCGCAGTGCGCGCCCGCGATGCTGGCATGGAAGTCGTTTACGAAGGCATCCGCCTGACACCGGCCCAGATCGTGCGCGCCGCGCTCGATGAGTCTGTACATGTGGTTGGCCTGTCGATCCTGTCGGGCAGCCATGTGCCGCTGGTGCACGATGTGAT
>JANNUW010000214.1:0-1096 GCA_031414095.1 Hyphomicrobium sp.
CATGATCGCGTCGGCCTGCTCGATGCCCTCGATCGTGCCATTGAACAGGTAGGAAGCACGGCCCAGCGCCGGGTCGAGCTTGGCGCCATCCTGCCGGCAGTCGAGGTTTCCGACACCAAGCCGCGTCATCAAATCCTTGAGTGCGAACATCTCTTCGGCACCGGCGAGATCGCCGGCGATGGCCCCGACCTTGACCGGTGAAACCGTTTTCAACTTAGCTGCGATCGCGGCAAACGCCTCGCCCCAGCTTGCCGGCTGCAGCTTGCCGTTGACGCGCACATACGGTTGATCCAGCCGCTGCGTGCGCAAGCCATCGGCAACGTGACGGGTCTTGTCGGAGATCCACTCCTCGTTGACGGCGTCGTTATTGCGCGGCAGAACCCGCATGACTTCGCGCCCGCGCGTGTCGACGCGAATGGCCGAGCCGACCGCGTCCATCACGTCGATCGATTCGGTTTTCGTCAGCTCCCACGGCCGGATCTTGCCCGACCAGGGCCGGTGATTGAGCGCGCCAACCGGGCACAGATCAACCACGTTGGCACTCATCTCGGAGAGCATGCCCTTCTCGAGGTAGGTCGTGATCTCCATGTCTTCGCCGCGACCGATGGCGCCGAGTTCCTCCACGCCTGCGACCTCGGTCATGAAGCGGACGCAGCGGGTGCATTGGATGCAACGCGTCATCGCGGTCTTGATCAGCGGCCCGAGGTTCTTGTCCTCGACGGCGCGCTTGTTCTCGGCGAACCGCGACCCGCCGACGCCGAATGCCATCGCCTGATCCTGCAGATCGCACTCGCCGCCTTGATCACAGATCGGACAATCAAGCGGATGATTGAGGAGCAGGAACTCCATCACACCTTCGCGCGCCTTTTTCACCATCGGCGTCAACGTGCTGATGACTTTCGGGCTGCCATCCTTATTCGGCATCAAATCGTTGACGCCCATGGCGCACGAGGCAACCGGCTTCGGCACGCCCTGCACTTCGACGAGGCACATGCGGCAGTTACCCGCGATCGACAAGCGCTCGTGATAGCAGAAGCGGGGCACATCGATGCCCGCCTGCTCGCACGCCTGGATCAGCGTCAATCCGTCCTCGACC
>JANNUW010000215.1:0-1626 GCA_031414095.1 Hyphomicrobium sp.
CGTGTGATGTGGGCTCAGGGGCGTTTTTTTTCGTAATGGCACCAAGCTGATTGGCTGGGATCACTTTGTATTCTTCAACAGCTTTGGTGCGGCAGGTTTCTTGCCGGACTTTGTGCTTCCGAGTTAGCGTGTTTTGGCGAACAAACCTTGAGGTGCCCCCGAGTAGCCGCAGAAATGCGCGCGCGTTCTTAAGGGCGTAGCCTTCGCGATCATTATTGAAATAGGCCCAAACCCTCACGGGGTGTGCTTCTCTCACACGATGTGCCCACATGACATCGCGGCCGGCAAAGGACGAGGGCCTAAGCCGTTCATGGTCGGCGGCAGCAATGCCGCACCTGCTACAGCCGTCTGGAACTCGAACAAAGCATCGGACCGAAAGCCCGCAGCCGCCGTGGCGCTGCAGGCAAAACCATCGGCTCGCAAAGTCAAGAAGGTGACACCTAAAGAATCTTCTAAAACATCCCGAACCGCCACGATGCCGCCTTTCATTGCGCCGCAGCTTTGCAAGCTGGTCGCACGCCCGTCGCAAGGCGAGGTATGGGTGCATGAGATCAAGTTCGATGGCTACCGGATACAGCTGCGGATCGAGAAGGGTGAAGCGGCGATGCGCACCCGCAAGGGTCTAGACTGGACAGACAAGTTCAAGGCGATTGCGAAGACATCGGTGAATTTGCCGGACGCCAACTGGACTGGCAGCAGGCGAAGACTTTCGCGCAAACCGTCTGCGCGCAGATGGCAAGCGATAGTCCTGATCGCTATCTGATCAACATGTCGAAGAATAAGCGCACCGGCCGCATCTTCCTCGACTATCTGCGCAACGACAGCATGTCGACAGCCGTCGCACCCTTATCGCCACGCGGCCGGCCAGGTGCCCCGGTCTCGATGCCCCTCAACTGGAACAAGGTGGGCGATGGTCTGGAGCCACAGCGCTACACCCTGCGATCGGTCCCGGCGATCTTGAAGAGAAGCGAGGCTTGGGCCGACTACTGCGACGCAGAGCGGCCGCTGGAACTCGCGATCAAAAAGCTTCTCGCGAACAAAACATGAGCACGGCGAAGAAGCGAAATCCTGAGATGCCACTCGCGGCCATCGGTGTGCCGCGGGATGATGCATATGCTGCGGCCGCACTGGAACCCTTTCCGGCCACTTAACTTGTGTGAATGGTGTCGGCGCACGCTAAACGCACATTTTAAGGCCATAAAACGCGTTCGCATTATCAAATACAACTTTCTGAATGTCGGCCCGCCCAATCCCTCGCCGCAGCATTTCGCGGATGGCTTTCGGAATCGCCATTATGTCGTTCCCGACGTAAGCGACGTGGTCGGAATTGATCATCAGCCTTTCAGATCCGTGCTTTTCGGCGACATCGGCGAACCAGATCGGGTTTGTGTGGCGCAACGTTTGGCCGACGCCGATCCCGATGAAGGCCTTTGTCTCACTCAGGCAATAGTCGAGGATCGTCTCGTCGACATGGTCGATGACAAGGCGTTTGTGATCAAGTCCGACCCGATTGATGATCTCCATATCTAGATCAAGATAATGCTGCTTGTAGCCCGTGGCTGGAAGCTCGCTAGCTGCCAGCTTATGCATGAAGTCTCTAGCCTTCTTCGGCGTTGGCGTATGCAA
>JANNUW010000216.1:0-1323 GCA_031414095.1 Hyphomicrobium sp.
GTTCGTGGCGAAAGTGTCACGCTTTTGATTCGAGCCACAGTGTGACGTGCTGCATGACAATTGGAAATTCAGAGGGTTAGCTGAAGGGTTGATTCGAACGGGTCGCGACAAAAAATTTTGTGAATTGTCTTGCGAATCAAATGAGTGACCCCAAACAGTCGCGGCTATCGAGCTGGCAAGACGCCGGTCACGGCGCTAGATTACAGCCATCGAAGATGGAGCGCGCTACGCACATGCCGGCATTCGACATCATCGTTGTTGGCACTGGGCCGGCCGGGCTGTCAGCTGCGATTGCCTGCGCCAAGGCCGGCGCCGAAGTTGCCATCATCGGCCTTGCAAGCCAAGCGAACGCTGCCGCAGATACCCGCACGGCCGCGCTATTTCCCGGCTCCCTCGCGCTGTTGCGCTATGCCGGTGCCATGCCCTATCTGGCCGGGTCGATCGCACCGATGCTGGGCATCCGCATTGTCGATGACGGCGATGGCCTGCTGCGCGCACCGGAAGTCGTGTTCGAAGCGCGCGAGATGGGTCTCGACGACTTCGGCGCCAATGTCCCGCAGGCGGCGCTTGGCGCCGCACTCAGCGCGGCAATCGGGATGATACCGAACGTGCAGACGATCACGGGCCAGGTGATCGGCCTCAACGAAGCCAACGGTCTGATCAACGCCCATCTCGACAACGGCGCAATGGTATCGGCGCGCCTCCTGGTCGCGGCGGACGGGCGCAATTCAGTCTGTCGCGGGGCCGCCGGCATCGCAACCGAAACGTGGGATTATCCACAGATCGCGATCGCTGCGCAGTTTTCGCACTCCCGCGCACACCGGGGCATATCGACGGAATTTCACCGCGCCGCCGGGCCTTGCACCGTCGTGCCGATGCCGGGACAACGGTCAAGCCTGGTGTGGGTCGAGCGGCCGGCGATCGCGGAACGGCTGGCCAAGCTCGACGATGACGCCTTCGCGCGCGCGCTCGAGGAACGTTTGCACGGCGTGCTGGGGCGCGTTGCGGACATCGGCGTCCGGCGGTTGTTTCCGTTGGGTGGATTGCAAGCCAAATGCCTCGGGCAAAACCGCGTCGTACTCGTTGGCGAGGCCGGCCACACCTTGCCGCCGATCGGCGCGCAGGGCCTCAACCTGGGCTTTCGCGACGTCGCAGTGCTGGCCGATCTGGTGGGCGCGGCGATGGCCACGTCGCAGGATATCGGCGGCGCAGCACTGCTCGGCGCCTACGATGCAGCGCGGCGCACGGACATCGCCATACGCACGACTGCGGTCGACCTGCTCAACCGGTCGCTGCTGGCCGATCTGCTGCCGGCCGACCTCG
>JANNUW010000217.1:0-1222 GCA_031414095.1 Hyphomicrobium sp.
TCAATGCCGCCCTCGACTACGACGGCCCTTACGATCCGGTATCCGGATCTTCAAACATCCGCGGCTGGCGCTGTCGTGTCGCGGCTGTCGACGGAAGCACGCCGCAAACGCAACTTTAATGGGATCCCGCCGATTGGAGAATGCCGACCATGACGACGAAAGTCTTCGCTGCCGGTGGGTATCGATACATCCCGGCCGTTTTTCAGTATTCCGGTGGAGTCGCCGCGGAGCCAGGGTTCAGCATCGAACGTGTTCGATTCCAACAACCGGTGCCGCTAGCTGAAGGCTTTCGCCGGATCGAGAGGTTGATCACGGAAGCAGGGCGACCACTGACATCATTCTGCGCTTGCGAACTGCGTTCGCCCGAGCCGTTCACCGAGGCCGGATTCATAAGGTTTAACGAACTCTATGTCGGCACATTGGCCAACTGGGGCGTCTACGACGAAGCGAGCAAAACCAATCCCGTTGCCCGGTCGAACGTATGCCCTGAACTTCACAAACCATCAGAGCCCTCGTTCCATGCCTTCTGCTACACCATCCCGGCACCGGCAGCCGCGCCATCTTTCGTAGTTGCCGGCAGCGGCGAGGCGCCGGAAGGCAAGGGGAGTTATGGGCTCTTTGTGGTTCGACCCGGCGACACCAGTCCTGACGGCATGCGCGAGAAGGCGCGGTCCGTCCTCGGTGAGATGGAACGGCGGATGGGGCTGCTTGGCTTCACCTGGAAGGACACTAACGCGGCGCAAGTATATACCGTCTACGATATCTATCCGTTTCTAACCGATGAGATCGTGCGCCGGGGTGCCGTCGAACACGGGCTCACTTGGCACTTCTGCCGCCCACCTGTGGTCGGCCTCGACTATGAGATGGATTGCCGAGGGGTGTCCATAGAGCGGATACTTGGCTAGGTTTCTGCCTGCTTGAGATCACCATCTTTTGATGTCTCAATTCGCATCCAGTTTTCTCAGCCATCCAATCTACCGGTGAGAGACGTCTCCGCTAGCCGGTTTCAGAAGCGCTAAATGAGTGCGCAAGTCCCGCCTGTTAGCGTGATTATGGTCGCCCGACGGACTAACGCATCGTCTCCAACCGGGACTTTTCTTCGGTGATTGCCCCTTGCGTATCCAAAGGCCGATTTCGGGCGACGAGAACGAGAGATGGCTTACGACGTCCTCAGCTTGCGGGCGACGCTTCAGGCTTTTTCAGGCGCTCGATTGCGGCATTG
>JANNUW010000218.1:0-1103 GCA_031414095.1 Hyphomicrobium sp.
CGTTTTGTCGGCCGTCTTCTGGACGGCGAGAGCATGAGCGATGTGTGCCGGTCTTTCGGCATCTCGCGCAAGACCGGTTACAAGATCTTCAACCGCTACCGGGATGAAGGTCTGGAGGCGCTGAGCGATCGCTCGCGCCGGCCTGTTCGATACGCCAATCAGCTGCCTGATCCGATCGAGCGGCTGATCGTGACCGCGAAGAAAGACAAGCCCCACTGGGGCGCCCGCAAGATCCGCGAGGTTCTTGTGCGCAAACTGGCCGGTGACGTCCGCATCCCGGCACGAAGCACGGTGCATGCCGTCCTCGACCGCCATGGCCTGGTGGCTCGCGCCCGCCAGCGCCGCCGCTGTAAGGCCGAAGGTACGGCGCTGTCGCAAGCGATTGGCCCTAACGATCTGTGGTGCGCCGACTTTAAGGGCGAGTTCAAGCTGGGCACTGGCCGCTACTGTTACCCGCTGACCGTCACCGATCAGGCCTCGCGCTACCTGCTCGCCTGCGAAGCACTTGAGTCGACCAAGGAACTGCCCGTCATCGAAGCCTTTGTGCGCCTCTTCAGAGAGCGCGGCTTGCCAGTCGCGATCCGCTCCGACAACGGCGTTCCTTTCGCCTCCCCCAACGGCCTCTACAATCTCTCCAGGTTGTCCGTCTTCTGGCTCAGGCTCGATATCGCCATCGAGCGCATCAAGCCCGGCAACCCGCAGCAGAATGGCCGCCATGAGCGCATGCACAGAACCTTGAAGCAGGAGACAACGCGTCCAGCCGGCGCAAACAGCCTCCAGCAGCAGGCAACGTTCGATGCCTTCAAGTGCGAATTCAACACCGAACGCCCGCACGAGGCGCTCGTCATGAAGACCCCGGCCGAACGCTATGCCCCGTCGTCACGAGCCTATGGCGGGCTGCCAGACCTCAGTTACCCCTTCCACGACCGCGATATCCTCGTCACCAATTGCGGCCGCATCTGCATGCAGCGAAAGAAGATCAACGTCTCGCATGTGCTGGCCGGGCAAAAACTTGGGCTCAAGGAGGTCGACGACGGCATTTGGCTCGTCTCCTTCATGCGCTATGATCTCGGATATATCGACCTGGAGCAGAGAACCTTGCA
>JANNUW010000219.1:0-2267 GCA_031414095.1 Hyphomicrobium sp.
CCTATCGCGAGCCGCGGGCGACGGCCGAGCAGGTCGTCGCCGGAATCTGTGCCGAGATCCGTGCCATCGGCCAACCCGCGACCCTCTGGATCGGCTCGCGCGAGGCCATCGACGAAGCCAATATGCTGCAGCAGTTCAAGCGGTCGGGGAGCGATCTCGACCTGCAGATCCGCGTCATCCGGCAGACGCAGCCGGGCAAGCGCGTGGCGATCGCTCTGCTCCTGCGGGCGATGTCGCGCGAAGGTTTGGGCGGCGATGATTTCGTGGCGTTTATGGACGGCGATTTCGTTCTGCTGCCGGGCGCGCTGAGCCGCGCGCTGGCGTTGTTTGCGACCGATTCCGAACTGCATGCCGTCACCACCGACGAGGATGTCGTGGTGCACGGACCCAATTGGATCCAGAGCTGGCTCAGCCTGCGCTTTGCCCAGCGGCGGCTGACCATGCAGTCGCACGCGCTTTCGGGCCGGGTGCTGACGTTGACGGGCCGGTTCTCGGTCTTTCGCGCCACCCACATCACGACGGAGCCGTTCATCCGCCTGCTCGAGGCCGATCACCTCGACCATTGGCTGTGGGGCTCCTTCCGGTTCCTGTCGGGCGACGACAAGAGCACCTGGTACACGCTCCTCAAGTACGGCGTCAAAATGACGTATGTGCCGGACGCGTCGGGCACCACCATCGAAGTCGTCGAAGGCTCGGGCTACACGCGCATGGTCGAAAACCTGCGGCGCTGGTCGGGCAACATGCTGCGCAACGGCCAGCGCGCCATCATGCTTGGCCCCCGCCGCATGCCGTTCTTTATCTGGTGGTGCTGCGTCGACCAGCGCATCGCCATCTGGACCATGTTGTTCAGCCCGATCTTGGCCATAGCCGGCACCATGAAGACAGGCTTTGCTTTTCTTGGTGCTTATGTCGTCTATATCGGCGTCACGCGTTTCTTTCTTGCCATGGTGCTCGCCACCTATGCCCGCCGTGTCGACCTCAATTTTATATGGGCGCTCTACACCAACCAATTGCTTAATGCGGTCGTTAAAGTTTACATGACTTGGCGTCTTGCCAAGCAGAAGTGGACAAACCGCGGTAATCAGAAGCAAGGCTTCGCTGGCAGTAGCTGGCTGTCGGCATTCCGCGAGGGCATGGCCTTCTATCTGACGACACTTTCGTTTTCGAGCCTATTTATTATTGTTATGATTTACACAAAGTTGCTGACTGTCCCCAGCCTGACGATGATGTATTCGATCCTGAGAATGTAATTGGCTGAAAAATGTAACTGCATAGAATTGTAACAAGTTATTTTATCGGAATGCGACGCTTATCTGGCATCTTTCAGGTGTGCAAAGGCGGTTTCCTGAAATTTACCAGTACCGCAGCGGTCGGGTGGGTTTGGGTCTCGAGTGGCACTCGCGGGTCGCGCAAAGCTCGCGAAACATCAGTTCAAAGTGGCAAAGTGCCTCGTGGGGAGAATGATTGTTATGCAGGTGGGGTCGCGTCTTTCTGAGACCGTTCAGAGTATCGCAACGGGAGCAGCTATCGGTGCTGTTGCGGGCGAAAAGCCTTCGATCAGCGTGATTGGTCTTGGCTATGTTGGCGCCGTATCGATGGCGTGCCTGGCTCACCTCGGCTTCCGCATGGTCGGTGTCGACGTGTCGCTCGAAAAGGTACGTGCGATCAAGGAAGGCCGCTCGCCGATCGTTGAAGACCGTTTGGGCGACCTGCTCAATGAAGGCGCTACGTGTGGGCGCATCGATGCCACACAAAATCTCATCAGCGCCGTTCTCGATACCGACGTGACGTTCCTCTCGGTCGGCACCCCGACGTCGAAGGATGGTGGTTGCGATTTCACTTATGTGCGCCAAGCCAGCCGCGCCATCGGCCAGGCTCTCGCCATGAAGAGTGGCTATCATGTCGTCGTGCTGCGCGGCTCGGTGCCGCCGGGCACCACGCTCGACGTTGTCGTGCCGGAAATCGAACAGGCGTCGGGCAAGAAGCTCGGCGAAGCCTTCGGCGTTTGCTTCAATCCTGAATTCCTGCGTGAAGGCGTGGCGGTTGCCGACTTCTTTGCCCCGCCCAAGACGGTTGTTGGCGCTTCGGATCTGCGCGCCCAGAACATGGTGACGGCGATCTACTCGACGATCGATGAGAAGGTGATCTTCACCTCGATCGCAGCCGCTGAGATGGTCAAATATGCCGATAACGTCTGGCATGCCGCGAAAGTGTCGTTTGGAAACGAGATCGGCCGCATCTGCAAAGCGCTCGCCATCGACAGCCAC
>JANNUW010000220.1:0-7574 GCA_031414095.1 Hyphomicrobium sp.
ACGGTTGAAGATCCGATCGAATACCGGCTCGACGGGGTCAATCAGATTCAGGTCAATCCCAAAATCGGGCTCACCTTTGCGACGGCGCTGCGGTCGATCCTGCGGCAAGACCCCGACATCGTCATGGTCGGTGAAATCCGCGATCTCGAAACCGCCGAGATAGCGGTCCGCGCATCGCTGACCGGGCATCTCGTCTTGTCGACCGTGCACACCAACAGCGCGTCTGCGACCGTGACGCGTCTGCTCGACATGGGCGTCGAAGATTATCTGATGGCGTCGAGCTTGAAGGCCGTGGTGGCGCAGCGCCTCGTCCGGCGTCTGTGCGCGGCTTGCGCACAGCCGGCTGACGTTTCGAGCGCGCAACTCGACCGCATTTACGCCATCGCCGGACATACCGGTTCGTCGCGGGCACTCACGCCGGACATTCGCCGCGCGTGCGGCTGTCCGGCCTGCCGACAAACCGGTTATTCGGGCCGCACTACGGTTTACGAATTACTCGAAATCAACGAAGCCGTGCGCGATGCGATCTTGAGCGAGGCGACGGAACGCGGCATCGAGACGGCGGGCCGCAATGGGGGAATGCTGCCGATGCTTTCGAACGGCATCGGCAAAGTTTTGGCCGGCGAAACGACGCTCGAAGAAGTTCTGCGAGTTACAAGGTTCGACGATGCCGCGCTACAACTTTAGAGCCTACGGCGCCACGGGCGCGCTCGAGACCGGCGAAATCAGCGCCGCGTCGCGCAGCGGCGCGCTCGAAGCCCTGGCGCACCGTGGGCAGGTGGCCGTCGAGCTTGTCGAGAGCGGACCGGGTGCACCGGTCAAATGGTGGCAGCGCGAGGTGTTTCTGCCCGGCAAATTGCCGGCAGCCCAGCTTGCCGTTTTCACGCGCGAACTGGCGAGCTTGGCAAAGGCCGAACTGCCCATCGATGAAGCCTTGCGCATCGTCGCCGTGCAGCCGTCGATTCCCGCGCGGCTGCGGCTGATCAACGCCGATCTGGTTGAGCGGGTGCGCGAGGGGCAATCGTTGTCCGAGGCGCTGGCGGCGCAGAACGGCGCTTTTCCCGATTTTTACTGGCGTCTGATCAAAGCAGGTGAGGCCGGTGGTTCACTCAGCGGCGTGCTCGACGATCTTGCCATTCTGTTGGAGCGTTCCGCCGAGGTGCGCGCGCAAGCCGCCTCGTCGCTGGTCTATCCAGCCGTTCTCGTCGTGGCAGCGCTGGCGGCCATCGGCGTGATCGCAAGTGTGCTGCTGCCCGCGATCATGCCGATTTTCGAAGATGCCAAGGCGACGCCGCCGCTTCTCATTCGCTCGCTGGCCGCCGCGCACGATGCTTTTTCGCGCCACTGGGTTTTGGTTGTGTTGACGTCAGCCGCGCTGGCGGTTGCCTTGTGGACGGCGGCGCGCAACCCGTCCGCGCGGGCCGCAATCGATCGCTGGCTGCTGCGGTTGCCAGTCACCGGGCGCTTTATCCGTGAGCGCGAAACGGCGCGATTTGCGCGCACATTTGCAGCCCTGATCCGCAATGGTGTGCCAGTGCTCGACGCCGTGCGCGTTGCCGGGGGTGTGCTCAGCAATCGCGTATTTGTGGAAGCCGTGGCTGCGGCCAGCGAAGAAATACGCCAAGGGGGCGTGCTGTCGCGGCCCTTAGCGCGCTCGGGGATTTTTCCCGATCTTTTTATACGGCTGGCGGTGGTCGGCGAGCAGACTGGCCACCTTGATGCCATGCATTTGCGCGCTGCCGAAATCTACGAGGCCTCGCAGGCGCGCCAGTTGCAACGGCTCACGACCATGATCACGCCAGTTCTAACGCTCGTCATCGGCGCGGTCGTCGGCACGCTTATCTTGTCCGTGATGGGCGCGATCATGTCCGTCAATGAACTGGCCCTGCAATGACAGCGCACCCAGACCACACACGCGCGGCGGAGGCTGGGTACACATTACTCGAACTCATGGTCGTCCTTGCCGTGCTGGCATTTACGGCGGCGATCGTCATGCCGCGCCTCAGCGGCGGCGGTGAGCGAGTGGCGTTGCGCGCTTCGACAATGGAGATTGCGGCCGGCCTCAGAGCGGCGCGCGTTAAAGCCATGGGAAGCAGCCGCGAGACGGCGTTCATCGTCGATCTCGCCGCCAAGCGTTATTGGGCCGAGGGCGCGGTCAAAGCGCGAAGTATCCCAAAAAACATGACCGTGGTCGCTGGTCATAGACAAGGCGCGGCGGTCTCGACACAACGCGCAACCGTGCGCTTTCAACCCGATGGCAGCGCCAGCGGCGGCTGGATCGGTTTGCGCTCGAAAACCCAAGCGGCCGAGATCACGGTCGATTGGCTGACGGGATCCACCCGCATCGAATGGTCGAGGTAACGCGATGCAGCGCTCAGATGCCGGGTTCACGCTGCTCGAAGTCATCGTGGCTCTCGCCATAGCGTCGGCAAGCGTCGCCTCGCTCTATCAAATTTATACGCTTGGCTGGCGTGGTGTGCGGCTGGTGGGAATTGATGCCACCGCGTTGCGCGTGGCCCAAAATCAGCTCGCGTCGGCGGGCGTCGAAACGCCTCTGGAGGTCGCGACCGCATCTGGCATTTCCAGCGACGGCATAGCCTGGACCTCGGACATCACAGCCTACGAGGGTGCGACTGCGGCGGAGCCATCGGGTCTTTCTGCGTATTGGGTCAGCGTCCGCGTGGTTTGGAGAGAAGGCTCGGCGCGCGCGGAGCGCAGCCTGGAACTCAGAACTCTCAAACTGAAGCGCTCGCCATGACGCCGCCATGCAACCTCAATGGCAGAACTACACGCGGCGAAGCCGGCTTCTCGCTCATTGAGCTGCTCGTGGCGCTGTCGCTTTTCGCTTTGGTGATGGCTCTGTTGCCGGGCGCTTTTCATACCGGCAGGCGCGGTTGGGAGACGGCGGGCGCGCTGGATAGGCGCGCGTCCGACGATGCTGCGGTCGATTTCGTGCGCCAGCGGTTGGCGGAGGCCGCACCTTTGTACGAGAGCGATGCGAGCGGCCGTAAGCGCCAAGTATTTCTCGGTCTGCCCGATGCGGTTATGTTTGTTGCCCCCGCGGCTTCGGGCCCGGACGGCGGCGGCCTCTATCGCTATACACTCACCTTAAGGCTGGCAGAGGCCCAGACTGAGACGGCTCTGATTTTGACGATAACACCGTTCGGGCGCACGGCTGCTGCTGCGGTGCGCGAGCGGAGGCTTTTATCGGCACCCGGAGTTCTCAGCTTGCGGTATTTCGGAACGATTGAGGATGGCCAGCCGCCGGGTTGGACGGGAATGTGGCCGCGTGACGACCGCTTGCCGCAACTCGTCGAACTCAACGCAGCCACTTTCGGGCCCGTGCGTGTCGCGCTAAAACTGCAAAGCGAATGTTCCGTTCAGTCGGGATCGGATTGTCGCAAATAAACAAGTTGGCGTCTTCTGAGGCCGAGCGCTGGGCGCGCGTCTTGGCTAACATCGCAGGACCGTTCCAATCGGCTCAGTACGCCTAGAACGGCAACCTCAGAGGGCTTTGCGAGGTTCTTCTCGTGCACAAAGATTATTCAGCCTGGTCGCTTTTCCGGAAAGGGCTTGGCCATAACCAGGGCTGGGACCCGGCGTGGACGAGCCCCGATCCCAAGCCGTCTTACAATGTCATCATCGTCGGTGCGGGTGGGCACGGTCTGGCCACCGCCTTCTATCTCGCAAAAGAACACGGCGTGCGCAACATCGCGGTGATCGAGAAGGGCTACCTCGGTGGCGGCAACACGGCGCGCAATACGACCATCGTGCGCTCCAACTACTTGTGGGACGAGTCGGCACTTCTCTACGAGCATTCGCTGAAGCTGTGGGAAGGCCTGACGCAAGAGCTGAACTTCAACGTCATGTTCAGCCAGCGCGGCGTGTTCAACCTCGGCCATACACTGCAGGATATGCGCGACATCGAGCGCCGCGTGAATGCCAACAATCTGAACGGCATCGATGCTGTGGTATTGGACGGCGCGGAAGTGAAGCGCCGTATTCCGCTGATCGATGCTTCCAAGAGCACACGCTTTCCAATTCTCGGTGCCAGCTTCCAGCCGCGCGCCGGTGTGGCACGGCACGATGCCGTAGCCTGGGGCTTTGCCCGTGCCGCCAGCCGCTACGGCGTCGACATTATCGAGAATTGCGAAGTGACAGGGCTCGATATTACGGGTGGCCGCATCAAGGGATTGCAGACCGCGCGCGGCTATATCGGCGCCGATCAGGTCGGCTGCGTGGCTGCCGGGCACTCGTCAGTTTTGGCCAGAATGGCAGGTATTCGCATGCCTATCGAGAGTCATCCGTTGCAGGCCTTCGTCTCGGAAAGCTTGAAGCCATGCCTTGATACCGTCGTCATGTCGAACGCGGTGCACGGCTATCTCAGCCAATCGGACAAGGGTGAACTCGTGATCGGTGCCGGCATCGATCACTATACGAGCTATGCACAGCGCGGCAGCCCGCATGTCATCGAGCACACCGCGGCCGCCATCATTGAGCTGTTCCCGATGTTCTCGCGTGTGCGCATGAACCGGCAGTGGGGCGGCATCGTAGACACGACCCCCGATGCCTGCCCGATCATTTCGAAGACGAAAATCAAAGGCCTTTATTTCAACTGCGGCTGGGGAACGGGCGGCTTCAAGGCGACGCCGGGATCGGGCAATGTGTTTGCGCACACGATTGCAAACGATGCGCCCCATCCGTTGAACCGCGCCTTCGATCTCGAACGCTTCTCGACCGGACATCTGATTGACGAGCACGGCGCCGCGGGCGTTGCACACTGAGCTTTGGGACGCAAACGATGTTCGTTATCACTTGCCCGCATTGCCGGGAACGGCGCGAAGAGGAAGAGTTCAGCTACGCGGGCGAAGCCTTTATCGCGCGGCCGGGCGCGCCCGAAGCCCTCGACGATGCAGCGTGGGGCGATTATCTTTTCATGCGCAAGAATATCAAAGGCTGGCATTGGGAGATGTGGTCTCACGCCACCGGCTGCCGTAAGTTCTTCGTCGTCAAGCGGCATACCGCCAATCATGCCATCGAGGGCGCGTGGACGCTGAGCGACGCGCGTGCCCGGTCCGACGCGGAGGCGGGCGCGTCATGACCGCTCAACGCATTCAACACCGTGACGCGCGTGTGGACTTTACAAAGCCGCTGACCTTCACCTTCGATGGACAGTCGTATCCCGGCTATGCAGGCGATACGCTCGCGTCAGCTCTGTTGGCATCAGGCCGGCGCATGATCGGGCGCAGTTTCAAATATGGGCGGCCGCGCGGCATCGTGGGTGCGGGCGCTGAAGAGCCCAACGCGCTGGTGCAAGTCGAAACCGGGGCGCTGACGATCCCCAATCTCAAGGCAACGCAAGTTGAACTCTACGACGGGCTGATCGCGCGCCGCACCACGGGTATGCCGTCGCTGAACTTCGATCTCAAAAGCGCCGGCGGGCGTTTTGCCCGCTTCATGGGGGCTGGCTTTTATTATAAGACGTTTCAGTCGCGCCGCTTGTGGCCGCGCTTCGAGCACATCATCCGTCATGCGGCCGGCTATGGGTCGGCACCGGTCGACCCCGATCCCGAATTCTACGACCATCAGAATCATCACGCCGAGCTTCTGATCGTCGGGGGCGGTGCCTGCGGCTTGCTAGCGGCGCTCATCGCCGGCCGGGCCGGAGTGAACGTGCTGCTGCTTGACGAGCAGAGCGAACCGGGCGGCTGGCTGTTGTCGTCGCCCCATAGCGTCATCGGCGGCAGACGCGCAGGCGAGTGGCTCAAGGAGACTCTCACCCAGCTCGCCAGTCTTCCCAACGTGCAGATCAAAACGCGCACCAGCGCCTTTGCGCTGCACGACATGAATATGATCCAAGCCGCAGAGCAGATGCAGGATCACCTGGCGCCTTCCGAGCGCCTCGCATCGGGGCCGCGGCAACGCTTGCACCGCATTCGCGCCGCCCGCGTGCTGCTGGCGACGGGTGCCATCGAGCGGCCTCTCGTGTTCGGAAACAACGATGTCCCGGGCATCTTTACGGCGTCGGCACTGACGACGTTTCTCAATCGCTATGGCGTTTCGTGCGGAAGCAACATTTTGCTGCTGACCACCAACGACGGCGTTTATCAAGGCGCGTGCGATCTCGCGCAGGCGGGCGCAAAAGTCACGATTTCCGATACGCGAAGCGCTATCAACGCCGAGTGGGAAGCGCGCGTGCGTGCTTGCGGCGTCGAAGTCATGGCTGGCTACGGCATTGGCCATGCCATCGGCGGCCGTGCGGTGACGTGCGCGAGCCTCGTCAAGCTCAACGCTCACGACAATACAGTCGCGCAAGCGGGCCCGCTTATTGAATGCGACGCCATCGGCAGCTCCGGCGGTTTGTCGCCGACCGTGCACCTGTTCTGCCACGATGGCGGCCGCCCAGTGTGGGACGAGCAGCGGCTGGCGTTTGTTGTTTCGCCCGATGGCCGGGCCAAGGACGGCATCTATTGCGCGGGCGCGGTGACGGGCGCCTTCCCGTTGCAGGACGCGCTCGAGCAGGCGGCCAGCGTCACCCGCAGCCTCGTCACGAGCCTCGGCAAAACCGGAGAGCCGGCAACGTTCAATTTGAAGACCGGCGAGCCCAAAGCAACGCCCGCGCGCCCGATTTTTCGCATTCCCGATGGCAAACGCGAGGGCTTTGGCAAGAAGGCCTTCGTCGACTTTCAAAACGACGTTGCGGCGTCCGACATCCATCTGGCCGTGCGCGAAAACTACCGCTCGATTGAGCACATCAAACGCTATACGGCGCTGGGCTTTGGCACCGATCAGGGTAAGCTGTCGAACGTCAATGGCTATGCCATTGCGGCGCAAGCGCTCGGCAAAACGATCCCCGAAGTCGGTACCACCACCTATCGCCCGGCGTACTCGCCTGTGACTTTCGGAACGCTCGCCGGCGCGCACGAAGGCGACACCTTCGAGCCGCGCCGCTACAGCGCCATGCACGCCGCGCACGTCGCCCGTGGTGCCGAGTTCGAGCCCGTCGGCCAGTGGCTGCGGCCGTGGTATTTCCCCAAGTCCGGCGAAGACATGCACGCGGCTGTTCAGCGCGAGACGCTCGCGGTCCGCCAAGGCGTCGGCATGATGGACGCTTCGACACTCGGCAAGATCGACATTCGCGGCAAGGACGCGCGCGAGTTCCTCAACCGGATTTACGCCAACGCCTGGACGCAGCTCGCGCCCGGCAAATGCCGCTATGGCCTGATGCTCGATGAAAACGGCATGGTCATGGACGACGGCGTGACGGCGTGCGTGGCCGACGATCATTTCATCATGACGACGACGACAGGCGGGGCCGCGCGTGTCATGAACTGGCTCGAGCTTTGGCATCAGACCGAATGGCCCGAACTCGACATTTACATGACGTCGGTGACCGACCATTGGGCGACGGCTGCCGTCGTCGGTCCAAAGAGCCGGCAGGTACTCTCCAAGCTGTGCAGTGATATCGACCTGTCGCCGGGCGCGTTCAAATTTATGGATTGGCGCGAAGGCACGGTGGCGGGCGTGCCCGCGCGCGTCTTCCGCATCAGCTTCTCGGGCGAGCTGGCGTTCGA
>JANNUW010000221.1:0-3898 GCA_031414095.1 Hyphomicrobium sp.
TGCTTCGCCGGATGAAGGTGGAAAACGCCACGGTTCATGGCTTCCGGTCATCTTTCCGCGATTGGTGCGGCGACGAAACCCTGTTTCCACGGGAACTTGCCGAAGCCGCACTTGCCCACAAGGTCGGCGACGCCGTGGAACGGGCCTATCGGCGAAGCAAGGCCATTGAGAAACGGCGCAAGCTCATGGAAGCGTGGGCGGCATTCTGTGAGCCACGCACGAGCGCAAAGGTTTTGCCGCTAAGGCGTAGACCATGAATTGCGAACATTGGGGAAAACTCCACTTCACGTGCATGATTGTACGCATGAATCCGCTATAGTCCACACACGATTAGACCCGCATTGGGCTAGGCCGATGGGCCGAAGATGGAATGCACCTTCCACCGCTCAGCGTGCCATTCAGGGTGAACTGCAGGTTGTGCCAAGCATGAGTGACCTCGCTGAGGATGACTGGATCAACGCCGCAGAAGCGTTGCAGATTAATGAAAGCAAGGCTGGAGTTGCGCTGTGGTCCCAAATATTAGAACGCGCTAGAGATGGAATTATTCAGGCACGAGCCCAACATTACATCGTCACAGGCGGTCAGCGCCCGGGGCGCATATCGTTCGATAAACCTGAAACTGGAGTACGCAAATTCACGTGTCATGTTTTAGAAAGTAACTTTTTTTGGGCAGGGAGTGGTGGCGCACTAGAAGCGAACTGGGTGACAGGTGATTTCTCAACGTGGATTGATCAAAAATGGCATTGCCGGGCATATGGCGTGCAATTTCGCAGGTCCGAGATTGAAGCAATGGTTCCTGCCGCTACCAAGTTGTCTTTGAACTCTGAACCTCAGGCGACCCTGCCCACGCACACTGACGCTGAGATGTCAGAATGGATAGGGCAGGCTCCAATCACAAGTTCAAATAGTGTTTCTCTCAAATCAAAGTCAAGAAAGCTGAGTTTTAGGTTTCCCAAAGACGAACCAATATATACTGGAGTGATTGAATCCCTCACGTTTGACACTTCGTTGCCAGTCGAGACAACCATCAGGGAAACGGCCAAGAATCTCCAACTTTGGCCCTCGCGTGCAGAGGAACAAGATAAGCTTATGGATCGTCTCAAGCGACGTGTTGCTAAAGCCAAGAGCGCAATGACCACCCTCAATTCCCCCTGACATCCCCCTAAGCGTCCCCCTTACATACCCCTGCTTCCCTGAGGAACATTGAGTTTCCATGCTTGATTGACCATCACGAGCCGGGCGTCCCCTGGTGAACATGATAGGTGAAGAATGGAACGAGCATACACAATCAAAGAATTTAGTAGCTTTTATAAAGTTGGCAGAACCAAAACTTGGCAGCTAATTAAGGAAGGCCGCTTGAAGGCTGTCTCCGTTGGCTCAAGGAAATTGATCCGGGCCGATGATGCCGAAACTTGGCTATCCAGCCTCCAAGGTTCCGGTACTCAGAATGCAGCCTGACTTCAACTCAAAGAAAAGCCCGGCGCGATGTTTCAGCATCGCGGTCCGGGCATTGTTTCAACTCCCTCCAAGGAATTTCAACATGAACAGATTACCGCATCCGCAATGCGAAATCTACCTCCCATTGTTCCGGTGGGCAGATCGCCATCATCCCAGGCCATCGCCAAGGGTCACCTCATGGTCAGTTGACCGAAACCTTCGTGTTTTGAAGGTGGGGGTTCAGCATGGCTAAACTCAGAGTTTATGCACTTGCCCTTTCCGAATCGCGGACCTTCACGGCAACCGGGCGCGATGCCTGGGCCTTGCTTGAACTGCTCAAAGCTGGGACCAGAGGCTGTACGCCAATCGACTACCCCGGCCCGCGCTGGAGTGGCTATGTTTTCAACCTGAAGCGGAAGCACGGCCTCGCAATCCAAACCATCTATGAAAATCATGGTGGCCAGTTTGCGGGCAACCATGCGCGATATTTATTGCGCTCGCCAGTGGAACTTATCAGCCGTTCTGACATGGCGGAACGGGAGGCCGCATGACGGAGCATCGTATCGTTATCGCGCCTTCACTCGACAAGGAGGGCCGCCACAAGCGGTCTTCCAAGGGTCCATTGTTCGATGCCAGCTATGAGGGGCAAATCATTGTAATGGGCACGACTGAACCCTGCCTCGACGCTGCCCGCGTCCTCAAGGCAAGGGGCCTCTCAGGCAGATTGGAAGTGTGGGACACTGTCCTGCCCTACTGCCGCTTCCACACTGACATTGACAAGGCCGCCGGTCTGACAATCGAGGAAGGGGATGGCCTGCCCAGGCTAAGGAAGTACCGATTCTACCCGGGCGGTGACGCGCAGGACGGCGATTTCGGCTCGGGGGGTATCCCAGTAGCCCAGACAGGAGAAGGCCGTTCTAGCGAATCCCCGGCGGCTTTGACCGCTATCCTGGTGGAACTACCAAAGTGCCCAGCAAATGCCCTGCGTAGGGAGCAAGGAAGATGAGAGACTTCTCAAAAATCTCACCCGCCGTCTGGCAGTCGCAACGATTCAACACCCTCCCGTCGGATGATGGGAGGTACCTCTACCTCTATCTGCTGACATCATCCCACCAAACCAGCGCGGGGTGTTATCAGTTGCCGGATGGCTACGCCTGTTCCGATTTGGCCTGGGAGCTTGAGCGCTACAAGCAGGCACGCGAGGAGCTTATCAACGCGGGCCTGATCCACTTCGATGCCGAAACCAATGTCGTCATGGTAACCCGCTGGTTCAAGCACAACCCGCCGATGAGCGAGTCACATCTGCTTGGCGTCGAGAGAATCCTTGAGCGCATTCCCTCGCGATCCATCTGTGAAGCTGCGCAGGAGGCGCTGCGAGAGTCGTGGGAGTCAGTTCAGGCACAGAAGGCCATCGCAGCCCAGCGCAGACAAAAACCTGCCCTTGGCGTTTCAAATGGCTCTGGCGCAGGCTTTCCAGACAAACTGAACACGGCGTTTCTTGGAGGAAAGCGATAGGACACCCTGTCCACACCCTCCCGACACCCTCCCCAGACTGTGCCGACATAACCGAGACAGAGACTAAGACCGAGACGGAGACAGTTACTGAGACCTTACAAGACTTAAGACTAAACCTAAACGCTTACAGAGAGGGGATAGTTTGAAAGGGGAGAGAAGTTTAAGGGGTTTTGAAAAAAGAAAGAGAAGACCACAACCATGAGAACAGTGAGAAACAAATGACAGCGAAGAAAAAGAACACAGAACCCACGATAGACAAATCGCGGCAAATTGAAGTTGTTTGCAAGGAAGGCGAAGACCCGCAGCTGGCATCGGCCAGGTTGATTATTGGCCCGCATGTCACAAATGCAAATGCTACGGCGTATTTTGCCAAGGCACTGTGCGGTGAGATGCTTCCGTTGACCCAATTGATTACTGCTCTGACCGAAGGCGGAAAGCGCGTCAATGCAAACGACATGGAGGATGTGGAGGCCACGCTCATAAGCCAGGCAACCGCCCTCAATATCATGTTCGGTGAACTTAGCCGCCGTTCTGCCCTGAACATGGGTGAGTATTTGGATGCTTCGGAGCGCTACCTACGCATGGCTTTGAAGGCTCAAAACCAGTGTCGGATGACCTTGGAAACCCTTAGCAACATCAAGAACCCGCCGGTGGTTTATGCCAAGCAGGCCAATATCGCCAATGGTCCGCAGCAGGTAAACAACGGTAATGTGGCTTCGCGTGCGCGCGGGGAAGAAAGTAAAATCCAGCCGAACAAAGTTTTGGAGCAAAGCAATGAAAAACGGATGGACAGCACAACGCAAGGCGAAGCAGGCACAGGCAATTCAGAGATGGAAACCGTGGCAGCAGGCGACAGGGCCAAAGACGCGGGAAGGTAAGGCTATCGTCTCACGTAATGCCTTTAAGGGTGCCAGGCGGCCGGAGTTGCGAAAGCTGATGCGCGAAC
>JANNUW010000222.1:0-13796 GCA_031414095.1 Hyphomicrobium sp.
TGCAATTGCCGCTCTGGTTCCTAAACTTCGAAGAAGCGACCGAAGTGCTGATCGGCGACCCCAACCGCAAGGCTGAAATCGAAATTCTGCAGGAACTCATTCCGGTCGCCAAGAGCCGCTACAGCGCTGGCCGGGGTGCTGAAAATCAGAAAATTCGCCGCGGTGTCATCGACAGCGGCCGCTTTACCGTCGACACGCCGGTCCCGTACCGTATCTCGGATCTGACGAGCCTCATCGACGAGCGCATGGGTAAGCTCGAGAACAAGAAGGATCTCGCTCCCTACCGCAACTTGAAGAATCGTATCGACAACATCTCGCAAGACGGCCGCTACGCCTTCATGTTCGGCTCGCTCACCGTCGTCGACGGCATGGCGCAGGTGCTGTCGCGCATCTTCCGCGTGCCGGTCAACGGCAAGCCGATCACAATTCTCGAGCTGACCGGCATCCCGACCGAGATCGTCAACGTGGTCGTGTCGGTGCTTTGCCGCATGACGTTCGACTTCGCTCTATGGAGCGAGGGCAAAGTTCCCGTGACGCTCATATGCGAAGAAGCGCATCGCTACGTGCCGCAAAATTCGACGCTCGGATTTGAGCCGTGCAAGCGCGCCATCGCGAAGATTGCAAAAGAAGGCCGCAAGTACGGCGCCTCACTTTGCATCGTCACACAGCGGCCGGCCGAAATCGATTCGACCATTCTGTCTCAGTGCAACACCGTGTTCGCGTTGCGCATGTCGAACGACCGCGATCAGGCGATCGTGACGTCCGCCATTTCCGATACAGGATCGGGCCTGTTGGAATTCCTGTCCGCACTGGGCCAGCGCGAAGCCATCGCTTTTGGCGACGGCGTCGCTCTGCCGGTGCGCATCAAGTTCGACGAATTGCCCAAGAACTGCCTGCCGCGCTCATCGACCGCGCGCTTTTCTGAAAAGTGGCAGCACTCGATCGAGGACGAAGGCTTCCTTGATGCCGTCGTCGAGCGCTGGCGTTCGGCCGGCATGGGCAGCATTGCCGAGCATAGCCATCAGACCGCGGTCATGGCGGACGCCTTCGCGCTCCCGTCGAGCGCTTACCCGGCAGAGAGCGCCGGCTACGAAGCAGCGCCAAGCTATGTGCCCCGCTCGGCACTATCGGCGGCCGAACCGGTCAAGAGTGCGGGCTATCTGCGCCGGGAGAACGCCGAACATGGCGCGCCGCCGTCACCGGCATCGTCGCTCTTGCGTCGCGAGGTGCAAGCGGCCGCGGCCGCCATGCCAGCGCAACCGAGCGCTGCGCGCCAATCGCTGCGCGACCGGCTCATGAAGCCACAAGCCCTGCGCTAGCGCCTGATCGACTGGGATGCGAGCACGTCGGTTCGCTTCTCAGACGTGAAACAGACCTTAAAACAAGACATAAGAGCACGTTTGGCCCCGAAGTTCTTAATCTAACAGGAGTGAACGTGCTCTGAGTGGCGCCGCGACGTCTTGCGGCCGCAATTGCGTGGGGATTGATTAACCATCCTTGAGCGCCGGTCGCGGGGCTGGTAGATCGTTGATTCGGTGGTGCGGATTGCGCCGTCCTGTGGAGGCCTGCTAGCATGAGTGCAATTTATCCGGTCATTTTATCGGGTGGCTCGGGCACCCGGCTTTGGCCGTTGTCGCGGTCGATGTACCCCAAACAATTCATCCGCTTCTTCAATGGTCAGAGCTCGACCTTTCTAGGCCAAGCCTTGCTACGGCTCAGTGCGGACGCTGGCTTCGGCGGGCCAATTCTGCTGTGCAACAACGATCACCGCTTTCTCGTCAAGGAAGAGATCGACCGGGCGGGCGTGAAGCCGATGGCGGTCATTCTCGAACCCGTTGCCCGCAACACCGGCCCGGCGATCGCGGTGGCCGCACTCGCAGCCTTCCGCGATGACCCCAATGCCATTATCGCGGTGATGCCGTCAGATCATGTCGTGCTCGATGAAGTGCGCTTTGTCGAAGGCATCAAGCGGGCCGCCAAGGTCGCGGCCACCGGCCGTCTGGTTTTGTTCGGGATTAAGCCCAACGAGCCCCACACGGGCTACGGTTATATCCGCAAGGGCGCGGCACTCGAGGGTTTCAAAGGCGGCGCCTTTGCCGTCGATGCGTTTTTCGAAAAGCCTGATCGCAAGACGGCCGAAGGCTATTTGGCCGACGAGAGCTATTTCTGGAACAGCGGCATCTTCGTTCTCAACACGCGCACTTTCATCGAAGAGCTGGCGCGCCTCGAACCCGGCATGTTGGAGGCCGCCCGCACGGCGCTCGCCAAAGCCGAGGAAGATCTCGGCTGCATGCGTTTGAACAAGACGGCATTCGCACAGTCGCCCAGCATCTCGGTCGATTATGCGATCTTGGAGAAGACGGCGTCGGCCGCCATGCTTCCGATCGACGTCGGCTGGAACGATGTCGGCTCGTGGCAATCGCTGTGGGACATCGCACCCCACGATGCCCGGGGCAACTATGTGCACGGCGATGCCGTCATGGAAGATACGTCGGGTTCGTACATCCATTCCGAGAAGTCGCTCGTTGCCACCATCGGCATCAAGGACCTCATCATCGTCGATACGCCCGATGCGCTGCTCGTCGCCGACAAGTCCCGCTCGCAGGATGTGTCTAAGATTGTCGCGACGCTGAAGCGGTCAAACCGCAAGGAACAAGAGCAGCACCTTCGCAACTACCGGCCGTGGGGGTATTTCGAAACGCTCAATATCGGCGGCCGCTTTCAGGTCAAGCTTTTGCACGTGAAGCCGGGCGGCAAACTGTCGATGCAAATGCACCATCATCGCTCGGAGCACTGGATCGTGGTGCAGGGCACGGCCAAGGTCGTGATCGGCGATATCGAGAAGCTGGTGCGTGAAAACGAGAGCGTCTACATTTTCTCGACGCAGTGGCATCGGCTTGAGAACCCCGGCAAGGTGCCGCTCGAGTTGATCGAGGTGCAGATCGGCTCATATCTCGGCGAAGACGACATCATGCGCTCCGACGACGTCTATCACCGCGCACCGGAAGAAACGAAGTAGCGGAGAGAGTCTTACTTTGCGCATGGCGACTCGCGGAACGCGAGTCGCCGCGAACCAACTTAAGGTATCCAGCCTTTGTTCAGGTCGTGGGCTTGACGCGATAGGCTGCGACCCTTGGCATCTGAATGCACCGCCGTCCAGGCTAGGTGCGTGCCGCCTTCTTCAGACGATGTCGAGCGCAGGGACACTGTAACGGCGTCGCCCTTGCCAGCTTCGATGGGCGAGGTGAGCGGAAAGTAGAGCTGTTCCCAATGCGTGACGGGAGCGTCTGGCGCGGTCGATAACGCGATGCCCGGAGCCAGATCGGCGCTCCACCAGACGGCAAAGCCAAACACCGTCGCTGGGGCCGTGAGCTTCCAACTCGCTTCGCCCTTGCGGGTCGATTTTGCGTCACGCATGAGATCGATCGTGTCCCACTCGCGCGCGCGCGCGCCTTTATCCAGAAGCTCGCTGGGTTTCAGTGAGCGCACGTAGGCATTGTGGAAGCTCATGGTGCGCGCCGCCGTCAGATCGAGGCCGTGGCCGACGCGGTCCCAGGCACACAATTCCTGATGAATGCGATCGGCGATGACGGGCGCTGCGAACTGGCGAATGCGATTGGGAATGATGACGCCACCCGGCTTCAGAAATCGTTTGCGCGCGTCGGCAAGTGTCGCGATGATGTTCTCTTCGAGCGCGTAGTTGCCGAGTGTTTCCGACACCACGATGTCGACGGGCGGCGGATCGAGAAGATCCGTGGAATGGCACTGCATCAGATGGCAGTTGTGCGCGCGGTTGGCCTTGAGAATCTGGCCGGCGACGCCAGCCACTTCGGCGGTCTCATAAAGATAGACGGTTTTCGCGCCGAGTTTTGCGGCCATCAATCCCAGAAGCCCAGTACCGGCGCCCACATCGGCAACGACGCTCTCGCCATTGCGGATGATGGACTTCAGTGCGGCAAACAACGCCTCGTTGCGGACGCGGTCGGCAATCAGCGTGCGATGATATTCGATCCGCAAGGCTTCAGTCCTTCAAGCCGATGGTTTTAGACTTTTAAGTGCGCGCCTCTGATTTGATACAGCGCGAGCGCGGTTGCGACCGCGAGGTTGAGGCTGTCGAGATTGCCTGCCATGGGAATTTTGACGAGCTTCGAACACGAGCGGGCCAGGCTCTCGGAAAGGCCCGGACCTTCCGATCCCATCAGCAGAAGCGCCGGCCCGCGCACGTGCGCCTTGCGGAAATCTTCGCGCGCCGACAAGTGCGTGCCTACGACATCGCCGGGCCAGGACGCGCGCCAGTTCAAGAATTCCTCTCGCCCCATGCGGACCAGGGGCATGGAGAAAATAGAGCCCATGGTGGCGCGCACTGTTTCGTGCGCAAAGGCGTCGCAGCAGTTGCCGATCAAAATGATGCCGCTCGCGCCGACGGCGTCAGCCGTGCGAATGATGGTCCCAAGGTTGCCCGGATCGCGCACCTCTTCCAAGGCCAGCCAGGTTGACTCGGATTTGAGTTCTGCCGCTTTGGGGCGCGCGGTCCAGCGTTGCTCGAAGACGCCGAGCATTGCCTGCGGATTATCTTTTGACGCGAGTTTCGAGAGCACCACGTCGGACACCTCGAGCACATCGCTGCCCGCCTCGAGCGCGCCCGCAATCAGACCGCGATGCACGCCGGTCTGGCCCATGTTGGTCTGATAGATGAGGGTCTTTGGCGTGAAACCGTTGTCGCGCGCCGTCACCAGGATCGCTGCACCTTCGACGACAAAGAGCCCGGTCTGCTTACGCTCTTTGCGCATTTCGAGCGCCCGGATCGCCTTGATGCGATCATTGGTCAAGCTGGTGATGAACTGAGGCTCGCGCGTCATGCGCCGATCCAGCGCGTGAACAGCGACGTCGGCACGGCAAAGCCATTAGCCGCGCGGATCGCCAATTCGCCCGTATTGAAAGCGCCGCGCCGTTCCGCCAGCACATCGCGGCAGAGCTGATCGAACGCCAGCGCCGAAGCGCGGATGGCATAGACGGTCAGCACCATCGAGGCGTGCTGGGGAGCCAAGAGTTGGGCGCAGCCCTTCATGAGCGCGGGCAGATGCGTGAATAAATCCCAGACCTCGCCTTCGGGCCCGCGCCCGAATTTGGGCGGATCGACGAGGATGACGTGATAAGTCTTGCCCCGCCGGGCTTCGCGCGCAACGAACTTGGTTGCGTCATCCAAAATCCAGCGGATAGGCGCTTCGCCCATGCGCGAGGCGGCCTGATTTTCTCGTGCCCACTGGATGGCTTTTTTCGAGGCATCGACATGCGTGACTTCGGCGCCCGCGCGCGCCGCGATCAACGATGCCGCGCCCGTGTAGGCAAAGAGATTGAGCACGCGCGGGCGCTCACCCTTCACCTCGGCGATGCGTTCGAGCATCCATTGCCAATGGGGCAGTTGTTCGGGGAAGAGGCCCAGATGCCGGAAGCTCATCATGCGGCACAGCATGGTGACATCCATGACTTCGAGCGGCCATGACTTGGGCAGATCGCGCACGAACTGCCAGCGGCCGCCATCGCTCTCGTCGTCGGATTTTTCAGATTTGAACGCCGCATCTGCGCGCAGCCAGACTTCGGGCGCAAGCTTCTGCCGCCACAGCGCTTGCGGTTCGGGACGGTCGAACGTGTACCGGCCGAAGCGCTCGAGTTTGCGGCCATAGCCGCTGTCGATGAGCGCATAGTCGGCAAACCCGCCGGTCTCGATCAAGTTCAACGCTGCGGGCTGTGACGGCATGGTCAAAAAGAATGTGTCCGGAAACGGGAAGGGTTCCCGTCTCTATCATGTTTGACGTTGCTGCACAGGGGGACAAACCGGCCGCGTACTGTGCGCCGTGCGCCCTTAACCCTATTCCAGATCGGCGACTGCGGAGGGGTCTAGGCCTTTGACGCGCGCGGCGAGGGTTGCTTCGATGAATTGATCGATGTCGCCGTCGAGCACGTCGTCGGGCGCGGTGCTCTGTGCGCCCGTGCGCAGGTCTTTGACGAGCTGGTAGGGCTGCAACACGTACGACCGGATCTGATGGCCCCAGCCGATATCGGTTTTCGCGGCTTGATCGGCGCTGGCTTTGGCCTCGCGCTCTTTGAGTTCGCGCTCGTAGAGTTTCGCCTTGAGGCGGTTGAAAGCGATTTCTCTATTCTGGTGCTGCGAGCGCTGTTCCTGCGCAAAGATGATGATGCCCGACGGTTTGTGCACCAGTCGCACGGCCGACTCGGTCCGGTTGACGTGCTGGCCGCCCGCGCCCGACGAGCGCGCAAACGAAACCTCGACGTCGGCGGGATTGATCGCAACATCGATGGTGTCGTCGATCACGGGATAGACCGTAACGGACGCGAAGCTGGTATGCCGGCGGGCGTTCGAATCGAACGGCGAGATGCGCACCAGCCGATGCACGCCACCCTCGGTCTTGAGCCAGCCGAATGCATTCTCGCCTTCGATTTCCAAAGTCGCCGATTTGATACCGGCTTCTTCGCCAGCACTTTCGTCGATGAGCTTGACCTTGAAACCGCGGCGCTCGCCCCACCGCATGTACATGCGCAGCAGCATCGACGCCCAGTCCTGGCTTTCGGTGCCGCCCGCGCCCGCGTGGACTTCCAGATATGTATTCATGCCGTCGGCTTCGCCCGACAGCAGCGCTTCGATGCTCTTGATCTGGACGACGCCATCGAGCTTGTGAAGCAAAGCTTCACCTTCGGCGATGGTGGCGGCGTCGCCCTCGGCTTAACGCATCTCGATGAGCGTCAGGTTGTCTTCGAGGTCGCGCTCCATGCTGCGGAAGGTCGACAGCGTGCGGTCGAGCGTCTGCCGCTGGCGCATGACTTTTTGCGCGTTGGCGGGATTGTGCCACAAGGCCGGATCTTCGGCGCGATTATTCAATTCGGCGAGTTTTGCTTCCGCGTTGTCCGGGTCAAAGATGCCTCCGCAGCAATTGCAAAGCTTCTTTGATGCTGTCGACAACCTTCACAGTTTCAGCGCGCATAAATAAATTCCATATGTTGGCGCATGGCGATGCGCGAATGAAAACCGCGCCCGGCGGCCGGCTCTCCGCAGGGGAGTCGCCAAGCGCCAAGCAGTCCTACCACAAGCCATCGCCCATGCCGGTTCGGGCCGGAGCGGGCGGCGGTGGACCTTGCCAAGCGTCGCCCGACGCAGCAGCAGATGGCACCGGCGCGCCTGCTCCGGTCGTCGCGGTGCCGCTCGCCACTTCCGAGAACCCGATCACCGAATAGGCGTCGTCTGGTTCCTCGTTGGGCTTGAAGGCTTCTGTGATGGCGTCGCTATCGGCCGAACCGGCCCGCAAGCCGGTGCGCAGGCTGACACGGACGAGCTTCATGCCGGGCGGGATGCGGAACGGCACAGCGGGCTGATCGGCGAGCGCCATTTTCATGAATTCGCCGAACACAGGAGCCGCAACGTGACCGCCGGTATTGCCCTTACCCATGGGTCGCGGCGTGTCGAAGCCCATGAACACACCGACCACGAGGTCGGGCGTATAGCCGATAAACCACGTATCGCGCTCGTCGTTGGTGGTTCCGGTCTTGCCGGCAAACGGGCGGTTGAGAGGCTTCAAAACGGTCGCCGTGCCGCGCTGAACGACACCCTCCATGATCGATGTCATCTGGTAGGCGGTGTGCGGGTCGATGATCTGCTTGCGATCGTCTGGAACCTCGGGTTCGGCCTGAGCATTCCACGCGGTTGCGTTGCAGTCCTGGCAGGCGCGGGCGTCGTGTTTCCAGATCGACTTGCCCCAACGGTCTTGGATTCGGTCGATCAAAGTCGCGCGCACGTTCTTGCCGCCGTTGGCGATCTTTGAATAGCCGGTCGCCAGCCGCAGTAGCGTCGTTTCGCCAGAGCCCAGTGACATGGCAAGCACGGGCAGCAGATCGTCGTAGATGCCGAAGCGCTTGGCGTATTCGATGATGAGCGGCATGCCCATGTCTTGCGCCAGACGCACGGTCATCTGATTGCGCGATTTTTCCAGGCCGACCCGCAGCGTCGCGGGGCCCAGCGATTTGTCTTTTTCGTAGTTTTCGGGTTTCCAGATGTCGAGGCCTGGACCCTGTTCGATTTCGATGGGCGCGTCGAGAATGATCGACGTCGGCTTGTAGCCGTTGTCGATGGCGGCCGAGTAGACGAACGGCTTGAACGAGGAACCGGGCTGGCGTTTGGCTTGAATGACGCGATCAAACTGGCTCATGGAAAACGAGAAGCCGCCCGCGACCGCGAGCACGCGGCCGGTATGGGGATCCATGGCGACGAGCCCGCCGCCAACTTCGGGGATCTGCATCAGCGACCACGCACCGGCAATGTTGGCGGGGTCCTTGGGCGCTATATAAATGACATCGCCTGGAGCCAGCACATCTGTAACAGCTTGCGGCGTGGCGCGCTTGGGCGGTGCTTTCGCCCATTTGACTTCATCGAGCGCGAGCTCGACGGCTTCGCGGTCTTTGGTCAGCGTGCCGTCCTGCTGGCGCGAGGGGCGCAGGCCGACGACGGCCTTGGTTTTTTCAGCCGACAGCACAACGCCCAACCGCCAGGGCTGGATATCGGCCGGAGTTTCGACGGCGCCGAGCGGCACGCCCCAATCGCCGGCCACATCGATCTTGGCAACGGCACCGCGCCAGCCCTGTTCACGGTCGAACTTCACGAGGCCGCCGACAAGCGCCGTGCGCGCCATGGCTTGCAGTTTGGGTTCGAGCGTCGTGCGCACGGAAAGGCCGCCAGCGTACAGCTTTTCCTCGCCGTATTCGGCAAGGATCGAACGGCGCACTTCTTCGGCGAAATAGTCGGCCGCAAAGCCCTGTGTGGCTTGGCGGATGTTGACCGTCAGCGGCTTCTTTTGAGCCTCTGTCGATTCCGGTTCGGTAATGTAGCCGTTCTCGGCCATCTGCCCGATGATCCAGTTCCGGCGCTCGGTGGCTTTAGCTTTGGCTTTGAACGGATTGTAGTTGTTGGGCGCCTTGGGCAAAGCCGCCAAGTATGCCGCCTCTTCGATGGTCAGGTCTTTAAGTTCTTTATTGAAGTAATTGAGGCTTGCTGCCGCGACCCCGTAGGCACCCATGCCGAGATAGATCTCGTTGAGATAGAGCTCTAGAATTTTGTCTTTGGAATATGCGCTCTCGATGCGAATCGAGAGGATGGCTTCCTTGATCTTACGGTCGAAGGTGCGATCGCTCGTCAGCAGGAAGTTTTTGGCGACTTGCTGGGTGATGGTCGAGGCACCTTGGATGCCGCCGTGGCCCGACATCTTGGTCTCGACGTACTTGACACCTGCGCGCACGATGCCGGTGAGGTCGAGGCCGCCGTGTTCGTAAAAGCGCTTGTCTTCGGCCGACAAAAACGCAGCGATAATGCCTTTGGGCACCGTGTTGATGGGCACAAAAATGCGCCGCTCGCGCGCATACTCGGCTATCAGCGAGCCGTCGTGCGCGTGGATGCGTGTCATCACGGGTGGTTCGTATTTCGACAGGCTCTCGTAATCGGGGAGATCCTTAGATGCGCGCCAAACAATGACGCCGACCACGGCCGAGGCGGCAAGAAAGATCACGACCGCGGCCGCGAACGAGAAACTCAACAGGCTGAGTAGCAAGCTCTTGCGCCGTTTTCGCGTCGTCTTGGGTGCGAGTTTCGGGGGAAGGTTTGGAGGTGGTCGCATTCGCCTCGTTCATCTGATGATCAGACGTTGAGAAAGGGTCCAACAGCCTGGCGCGTGAGTTACGGAAATTTGCGTTACGAGAACGCGCTTTATCGCGCGCGACATTAACATGGATTGTGGCAATACGTCGTCTCTGAGGGCCGTAGCGTACCGACCCGCGTCGAATTGAACACAGCAGGGCTCACGCTCAATACTGTTGTTCGGCTTCAGAGAGAATTAAGCTGGCGGCGCCTTGATGTGTAAGTTTGCTCACTGTGGCCGGACTGCGACATCTGGGCGTTTACCGCTGGTTGGCGGCCCCGGCGTTGCGCTTGGCGAAAAAGGCGTCGACGGCCTGAGCGATTGCTCCCGCCGTTGAGCGCTGCCACGCTAAGGAGCCGAGCAGTTTTTGATCTTCGTCGTGACTGAGGTAGCCAAGCTCAACGAGCACGGACGGCGCCTGTGTCTGCTTCAAGACCTTGAACGCAGCCGAGCGCTGGGGATCGCGCGATAATTGCACCGATTTTTTGAGTTTGGACACCAGCGTCGCCGAAAAATCGGCCGAGTAGTTCGCGGTTTCACGCTTCATGAGGTCGATCAGGATGCCTTTGACTTCGCCCCCGGTTTCGCTGGACGAGCCGTCGAGGCCGGCGATGAGATCGGATGCGTTTTCTTTTTCGGCCATGCGCCGGGCCTGTTCGTCGGAGGCGCGCTCCGACAACGTGTAGACGGTGGCTCCCCTTACCAACTGGACAAACTGAGGGTCGGCAATTGAATCGGCGTGCAGCGATATGAATAGATCGGCGCCATGCTCGCGTGACAGCCTGAGGCGCTTATCGAGCGAGATGAAAACGTCGGACGTCCTTGTCATGCGGACGTCGAACCGATTTGTGGCGTTCAACTGGCGCTGCAACTCCTTGGCCACTGCCAAAACGACGTTTTTTTCAATCAATTGGGGTGAGCCGACCGCGCCGCCGTCGATGCCGCCGTGGCCAGCATCGAGCAGGATGACCGGCTTCGTCCCTTGCGGCCGTGCTGGTGGCGTGATTGCGGCGGCAGGTGCCGCCTCGGCTACGGGAGCCTGTGCCCCGGTGCCGGCGCCGAAGGCTTGCTCTGTTGTCGGCACCAGGACGATGGCGAGTTCGACCCCTGTCCCTGGACTCAGAGCCGTCATTTCAGCTTTGGCAATCAGGAGCGGCCGCGTCGAGTCAAGCACGACGCGGGCCTTGCCTTCGGCGAACTGGCCGTACCGGAAGGCTGTTATGAGGCCCTGGGGGTTTTGGCCTGCCGCCTCGGCGAGCTGGAAACCGACATCGGGCAGGTCGACGATTATCCTGTAAGGGTTTGCCAGCGTGAAGACTTCCGCCGTAACCCCTTTGGTCAACTGCAGGCGGAACACGGTCTGTTTGGCATCACCCGACAATGTGGCGCTTGTTGCCTGCGAAACGGCTGCCCCTTTGAGTTCGGCGACCAAATCGGATTTGGCCAATCGCATTTGGGCCGGCAGATCGGAGTTGCCGGACTGAGGTATGGACTGAGCGCCAACGGGGTTGCCAAGGCAATTCATTGCGGTTGCGGCCACGACGCACCAAATGCGTACGCAATTCAAGCCCATTTTCCGGCTCCACCGGCCTGCCACAAGTGGTTGTTTCAGATGAATAAAGCTCTTTTCGATGACCAGATGCTTCCCCGAAATTCCTGCTCCAAACTTACCATTAAGCTTATTTTCGTCGAATCACTACCATAGTCAGGCTCAGGTGAGCAGTGTGCGACCTGGTCGTTCATAACACTTGCCTGCGATGCAACGAAGCCGTACTGTTACAGTGTGCGAACCTTAAAGGCGCACCGCCTCACGCAGGTTCTGGGCTCTAGTTGGCATGCGAAGCGTAGATACGCCGCTGCCGCAGATACCATGACGGGCGTATCCGGCGGGGGATCTTGGATCGCGCGTTACGGCCATGTGCTGTTTAACCGGAACGATCTGCAAGTCTGTGCCGCTGGCTTTGCCCAAGGCCAGAATTCGCAAGCACCGGCGCGGCAGCAGCGTTCGCGGATGGTCAATCGAATTTCGGCGGCCTGCAACCATAACTGAAGCTGCGCCGCCAACGCGTTACTCGCCGGTCCGGCAATGCCCGCAAGAAATGTCGGGCTTTATTGGACAATCAACGCGGGGCTGTGTCCGTCGGACGCTGCTCTCTTGAGTTTCGTTTCCGGTTCGGCCGCTCGGGTTTGAACCGGCTTTAGGACAAACGCTTCCAAATGCAGATTGAGCGTACATTGCAACTTTTCGCCGCCAAAGGCCCCTCGCGGGCTGAGACGAGCGAACGTCCGGCCTCTTTTTTGGCCGAGATAGCAGCCCGCGCGGCTGGGGTGACGGTGGACGCGTCCATAGCTTCCGTTTCTCACCTACAACTTCAGCCATTCAACAAGGCGCGCGCCAGCATTCGGCCGCTTGACGCCTCCGGCCCCAGGGCCCGGACCGCGGGCCAGCCCCGCCGGCGCGCGAAGGATACAAGTTCATGTCTAACCCCAACAAAATGCTTATCGATGCCACTCATCCCGAAGAGACCCGGGTTGTGGTCCTTCGCAACGGCCGTGTAGAAGAATTCGATTACGAGAGTGCGGCGCGCAAACTTCTGCGCGGCAACATCTATCTGGCCAAAGTCACGCGGGTTGAGCCGTCCCTGCAAGCCGCGTTCGTCGATTACGGCGGCAATAGGCACGGCTTTCTCGCCTTCAACGAAATTCACCCAGACTATTACCAGATCCCGGTCGCCGACCGTCAGGCCTTGCTCGACGAAGAAGCCGAGCAGGAAGCGCGCGAAGAAGCCGAGGCCGATGCGCGTGCAGAACGGCTTGAACGGCGCCAGCGTCAGCCGCAATCGCGCCCGCATGCGGATGGCGAGGGCTTGCGCGCGACGACCGGCGATGACCGGGGCACCGACGAAGGCCGTGAGCCGGGCGCTGCCGGGGCGTCGCAGTTCGACGACGATGCGCAAGATGCGCCGGGCGCTCAGAGCCACGATCACGAGTCGATCGCGAGCGACACTTATCGGTCCGGGGACACCCTGACTGAAGACCTATCAGACGAAAACGACGAACCCGAAGTCGTTGGTGGCTTCGAGGGCGAACCGGACACGGCTGACCACGGCGCCAGCGACACCGATGGCGACAACCCTGACGACGCGGCCGACGAACATGACGACGCCGGTGCGAACGGCGGTTTGGTTGACGCCCCGTCTGGCAGTGAGCTGACAGACGATAGCCATATCGAGGTCGCACCAACCTCCGCAGCGCCTGCCCAGCCCTTAGAGGAGACCGGCTCGGAAGACGCGCTCGAGGAATTGCCGACGCGTCAGCGCCGCCGTCCGCGCAGCTATAAGATTCAGGAAGTCATTAAGCGCCGTCAGATCATTCTGATCCAGGTCGTGAAGGAAGAACGCGGCAACAAGGGCGCCGCGCTCACCACGTATCTTTCGCTCGCTGGCCGCTACACCGTGCTCATGCCCAACACCGCGCGCGGCGGCGGCATCAGCCGCAAGATCACCAACCCGCAAGACCGCAAACGCCTCAAGGCGATCGCCAACGAGCTCGAAGTGCCCGAGGGCATGGGGCTCATCATCCGCACGGCAGGCGCTGCGCGGACCAAGCAGGAAATCAAGCGCGACTTCGAATACCTGCTGCGGTTGTGGGAAAGCGTGCGCGATCTGACGCTGGAATCGACGGCGCCGAGCCTCGTCTATGAAGAAGGCAACTTGATCAAGCGGTCGATCCGCGATCTTTACAACAAGGACGTCGAGGAGATCGTCGTCGCCGGTGAGCACGCTCACAAGGATGCGCAGGATTTCATGCGCATGCTCATGCCGAGCCACACCAAGAACGTGTTGGCCCACGAAGATCCCGAACCGCTGTTCACCAAATACGGCATCGAACGGCAGCTCAACGCCATGTTCAGCCCGTACGTGACGCTGCGTTCGGGCGGCTACCTCGTCATCAATCAGACCGAGGCGCTGGTCGCGGTCGACGTCAACTCCGGCAAGTCGACGCGCGAATTCTCAATAGAAGAGACGGCGCTCAATACCAATCTCGAAGCGTCCGACGAGATTGCCCGTCAGGTCAAATTGCGTGACCTCGCCGGCC
>JANNUW010000223.1:0-1535 GCA_031414095.1 Hyphomicrobium sp.
GCAGGAGGATGACATGTCAAATAGTGCCAGGATCGCCGCGCTCAACGATGCGCTGCGGCGCACATTGACCGGTGGGCGGATCTATAAGACGGACGGCATCGATGCGCTCGAAGCCGATGTGCAAGTCAAGATACTGGAAGCGGTACGGACTTTTGCCGAATTCACCGCCGACAACGATCCTTATGGCGAACACGACTTCGGTGCCGTCGACGTCGAAAGCCAGCGCTGTTTCTGGAAGATCGATTACTTCGACCGCCGTGACCCCCGACCTCGGCGCCGAAGACCCGGCAGACCCCGCCGCCACGCAGCGCGTGCTTACGATCATGTTGGCCGAGGAATACTGATCGGCGATCTCATCGGTGCCGGCTTCATTTAAAAACCCCGTCAATCTTGGCGGGGTGATTTATTTCACCGTCAGCGTCGTACCCGGCTCGGGCATGGTGGCAATAGCAGGATTAGTCACCAGGCTGCCAGCCGCCACACCGAGGCCGCCAACGATAGCGCGTCGCGAAACGTTCTGGGTCATGGCACCTCTCCTATCGTGCGGCCTCGAGCAGCCCCAGTGGCCGACCTGAAGCAGTGCACGGCGACGACAGCGTTACCGGTTAGGGTCGCCAACGCTTCGATTTTGTGCTACCTTTTAGGCATGAACAGGACGCAGGAACAGATCCTCGAATTGATCGCCAAGCTGCCGCTCTCGGAGCGCCGCGAGGTGGTCGCTCACATCCATGAAGCGCGACTTCTCGACGACAGCTTTTACGACAGCATGTCACCCGATCAGCGTGAACATCTCGACGAAGGTATCGCAGAGGCTGAGCGCGGCGAAGGTGAGCCAGCAACCGTTGTGTTCGATCGCATTGCCAAGCGGCACGGCATCGCGCAGGCATGAGGGTTATCGTCACCGCGCGTGCAGAAGCCGATATTGAGCATCAGTACCAATGGGGCGTGACGCGGTTTGGTGTGAACACAGCGAATGCTACATTCGCTCGCGTTCGCCAGTTTATCGAAGTGAGCCTCGAAGCACATCCGCGAACCGGCAAGCTGCTCCCCCGCCCCAACCTTTACGAATCCTGGATACCGAAAACACCATTCGTGGTGTTCTATCGCGTGGATGAAGCTGCCGACACCGTGTGGGTGTTGGCGGTGTTCCATGCAGCACAAGATCGGTCGGATTTTGAGCCGGCCTGAGCTATTGCGTTTGCAGACATCAGATTGAGTAGCGCTGTGGCGCCCGCCGCCGCTGCAGCTCGCGCTCTCGTAAACCGAGCCCACAAGAGCTCGGCCATTCGGCTTCGATCGCTGGCGCTGTGGACATTTCGTTGATCGGCAGCGCAGGCTTGCGCAATGATAACGGGTACTCGAATTCGCGGCGTATAGTGCAGCAAACTCACGACAACTGCCAATGACGATAGATCTGGTTGCGAGTTCACGGCTACTAAAGCGCTTCACACAGGAGCACGTCATGCAGGCGATCGATCCAAAGAAGCAGAAATGCAAAAACTGCGAAGGCAAAGGCACCCTCAAGAAGGGTGACA
>JANNUW010000224.1:0-3080 GCA_031414095.1 Hyphomicrobium sp.
GAGCGGAACGACGACACGCTGAAGAAAGCCTTTCAGTTGCTCGATGGCGATGTCGACGGTCTCGCGATCGGTGAAGTAGCTCAAGTAACTTTGACGCGACGGCCAACTGAAGAGAAACGTTGGTCCGTCGAAATTCAAATCATAGGCAATTTGACCGGCGCGGCGCACGGCGCTTTCGAAGGAAACGTTGTATCCATGCACGAAGATCAGAGCCTGGTTTTTAAAGACCTGAGTGGACTGCAATTGCTGTCGCGCGGCTTTGATCACGCCAGCCTCGTCCTGCACGTCGAGACGAGGGATACTCAGTCGCGTCACATCCGTAATACTATCCCCCTCTTCTGCCTTCTTCGGTGAACCGGGCGGCAGCGGCGGCACTGCCGCGTGGTCTTCCTTCAAGATGGTGAGACTTGCGGAGCCGACGGTCAGACGGGAGTCGCCGTCCGTGCCGAACTCGACACTCTTGGCGTCAGGGTCGCGCTTGCGATTCGTAGCGAAGAAGACCGGAACTTCCGTGAGGCTGGCCTTGCGGATGGTGCGCGCGCGCTTGAAGAGCTTATCCGCGTCGTCCCGCCGGCCTTGCCTCCGATATAACTCCGATAGCGGCAGCAGGCTCGTGGCGAGGGCGGGGTGATCGGCCCCGAGCGCCTTTTCCTGGATGGCGACGGCGCTTTCGAGCAACGCCCGGGCCTCGTCGAAGCGGGATTGCGACGCATAAAGGACTGCGAGGCTGGTTTTGGTCGCAGCGTCATCGGCATGATCGGGGCCGAGCGTCTTTTCCTGCATGGCGAGCGCACGCTGATACTGCGCGATGGCATCGTCGACCCTGCCCTGCTTTTCCTGGATGCCGGCGAGAACGTAAAGGCTCCGGGCGATATCGGCATGTTCCGCGCCCAGCATCTTCAAGCGTATGGCGAGGGCACGCTGGATCAACTTCTCGGCCTCGGCATTCTGGCCCACGGCCTGATAGAGGGTTGCGAGATCATTCAGGCTGAATGCCGTCCTCAAACTGTCGGGACCGAACGCGCTCTCGAAAATGGCCAGCGCACGCTTGTGGGAGGCCTCAGCGTCCGCATAGCGGCCCATGTCGAGATAGAGCCTGCCCAGATTGCTCAGGGTCTTGCCGACGTCCCGGGGCTCGGGGTTGGGAGCGCTTTCCGTGAGGGCGAGCGCACGCTTGAGGAGAGGCTCGGCCTCGCCATAGCGGCCTTGCAGCCGAAGCAGCGACGCCTTGTTGTGGATCCGGCTGGCGAAATTCGCATGGTTCGGTCCGAGCGCCTTCTCCGTAATGGCAAGGCTTCGATCGTAAAGCGCCTCGGCTTCGGCATACCGGCCAAGCTCCTGGTAGAGCAGCCCAAGGTTATTGCAGTCTCGTCCGACATCGGCGTGCTCCAACCCGAGAGCAGCCTCATCGATTGCGAGAATGCGCTTGTACTGCGCTTCGGCGATCTCGTACTGGCCTCGGCCTTGCGCAATGACGGCCAACCAGCTCAAGGCATTTGCATAGTTTGGATCGGCATCTCCATACTTCGCCTTGGCCAGGCCGACATAGCGCTCGGCCAGCTCCGTTGCTTCGGGGTACAATCCCTTTTGAAAGAGCGGACCGATCTGCTGATCAAATGCGCCGAGGTCGTCGGATTTCTGCGCGCTGGCCGGCGCGGACAACATAACGCCTGCAGCCAGAATGATTGCGAACGCCGTGATTACAAACCGCCGAGCTGACATGCTACGCCTCACCGGCTCCAACAAAACCCGAACGCTGGCAATGAGAAAAACTTGTAGGTCTGTATAAGTCGTAGTGTCGGGAAGGCGCGTTCAAAGCGATCATCCCTGAAAGTCGCAATTGCGCGTCAGTTCGACGCGTCAATGAAACACACGGCACGCGAAGCGTCGAGCAATTAATTGGCAACGCAGTCCACTGCTGAGATCGGTTAGCCTGCGGGTATTCCTCGCCAGGCGCACCTTCAAGAGGAACTTGACACCCGTCATGATGCGGCTGCGATTTTGAATGCTCTTGCCGCTGTCGAGCAAATGCCGCTGGAAACTGCGCACATCGTTGGGTGCCGCCGTCTTGGACGAGCAGTCGAGGAAGCTTGCGAACAGTTTGCAAGTATGGATGTTCCCGCGCAGCGGGCTGTAACCTAGCGACTTGGTGCGGTGTATAATTTTTGCCAATTTGGGGACAACCAAACTTAATTCCCTCTACTCTGCTACACTTCCCTTATGCCCGACGAACCGCGCCCGGTCGCGACAAGCCCCGACAGGCAGTATTCGCTAACCATCGATGAGGCCGCCACTCTCTATGCGCATGCCGGTCATCCACGAACTCTGCGCACAGTGCAGCGCTATTGCGCCTCCGGGCACCTCGATTGTGTGAAAGCGCAGACGATGCTCGGCGACAAATATTTTGTCGAGCCGGCGTCTGTCGCGCGCCATATTGCGCAAATCGAAGAACTGGTCGGGCTCAACACACGTGCGCAAGGCCCCGGCTTTTCGCGACAGGTCGCGACACCTGTCGCCGCGAAATATCAAAACGCCGACGACCGACGCGAGGCGACAGGGCCCGACTTGTCGCCGCTAGTCGCGGCAGTAGAAAAAGTAGCAGCACCAGAAATACCTAGCGTCGCGACCGAAATCGGCGCTGAAATGAATGAGCGACAAACGCCGACACCGGTTGAGCCATCGTCGCGACAGGACGCGACCAATGAAATCCTGGCGTCGCGCTATGTCGCGCAGCTCGAGAAACGTATTGAAGAAAAAGATCAAGTCATCACACTGATCACGACGCAGCTCACTGCCAAGGATCAACAGATCTCCGAACTCTCGACGCGCTACCGCGAAACGCACACGCTACTCGGCGCGATGCAGCGCATGCTGGCGCCACTGCTTGGACAGCAAGACCCATATCAAGCCGCACCGCCAAACCGCGATGCCAATCCAATCTCCGAACCATCTCATTAGTGTTGACAACCCGGCATTGCGCTGTCGGCTAAGCGTATACTTAGCGCACGCCTATGGAGCACATCGCCCCGCGCCTTTCTGAAATCGCCCGCAACATCGAAATTATTGGTGCCGATCCGGCG
>JANNUW010000225.1:0-6798 GCA_031414095.1 Hyphomicrobium sp.
ACATTGGCGGCGCATCAGGCGCTCGGTTGCCGTGGCGTGTCGCGAGCGGACTTCCGCTTTGACGATACGGCAGGGGGAACGGGCGAGCTGATCTGCCTGGAAGTCAACACGCAGCCAGGCATGACGTGGACGTCGCTCGTCCCCGAGCTTGCGCACTATGCGGGTTGGACTTTCGGGTCGTTGGTCCGCTGGATAATCGAGGACGCGAGTTGTTCGAGATAGATCAAGGCTTGGGGTCTGGGGGGCTGGCGCGGGGAGCGCAGCCGCCGGAGCCCAAACTTGATCAGAGACTTGATCTGCAATCCGCTTTCCAGTCCACATCGGCGCTGACCGCTGATCTCTACGCGAACTCTTTTAGTCAGCGCAGCTCAGGCCCGCAAAGCCATGAGCGCAATCCTGTCTCGCGCCGTGCCGCGCTTTGGATCGTCGTCGCCATTATGCTCGGGGCGGCAGGCCTCTGGTGCCGCCTCAGCTTCACGCCCGTTGCCGGCGCATCAGGACTTCGCGCGCAACTCGATGGCGTCGCGCGCATGACCGGCTTTGGCATCGACATGGTGGTCTTGACGGGACACAAGTTCACGAGCGATTCCGACCTCTTTGATGCTTTGGACCTGCCCAACGCTCGCTCGCTCGTGACCTTCGACACGCAAGGAGTGCGCCGCCGCCTCGAGCGGTTGCCCTGGGTGTTGACCGCCGAACTGACGCGGGTGTTCCCCGACCGTCTCGATGTCCGCGTCAGCGAGCGCAAGGCATTCGCGGTATGGACACGCGAGGGGCTTTCCCAATTGATCGACCGGTCGGGCCGCGTGCTGTCGGCCATCGGCCAAGGCAAGGCCCTAGATTTGCCGCGGCTGTCGGGAGAAGGTGCTGCGATAGAGGCCGAGCGCTTCCTCACCACGGTTGAGCGCATTCCCGAAATTTATTCCCGTCTCGAGACCGCCGAGCGCGTTGGCGAGCGGCGCTGGACCTTGCGCCTCGACCGCGGCGTCACAATCCATCTGCCGCCTGACCGCGAAGCTGCGGTTCTCGAAGGCTTCGCGCGCGGTGGCCGCTTCGAGGCGCTCATTGCCTCGCCCGATCGCATCATCGACTTGCGAACGCCTGGCCGCATCGCGATCCGCCCCGACAGCAGACATGAAGAGATTGCGCAGCCTCCCGCAAGCGCTGCGATCACATCACAAGGTGGCGAGTCTGGCGCGCAACCCGCCCGTTTTGGCGCGCCGGTAAGTCCGCCTCGTCCGGCCGTTCCTGCAATTAGGCGAGGGTCCGGCTGATGACGCGCCCAGGGCTCCCTTCAACCAACATCACGGCTGTCCTCGATATCGGGACCGCCAAGACCGTCTGCCTGATCGCTGCGGCGCCGCCGCCGCGCGGCCCCCCGAGCGCAACGGCTGATACGTCTTTTCGCATTTTAGGTATCGGGCATCAGCAGTCCCGCGGCATCAAAGCCGGTGCGGTCATCGACATGGCTGAAGCAGAAGGCTGCCTCCGCGCGACCATTGCTCAAGCCGAGCGCATCGCCGGGCTGACGCTCGACCGGGTTTATGTGTCGGTGTCGTGCGGGCGGTTGAAGTCGCATGCGGTGACGGCAAGCGCCGAGGTGTCCGGTTCACACGTCACAACCGCCGACCTGTCTCGCCTGATGTCTGGCGCGCGCGCCTACTTAGAACGTGACGGACGCCAGCTTGTGCATTTTAACCGCAAGGCCGTGACGCTCGACGGCACGGCAAGTGACGGCAATCTGATCGGGATGGCTGCAAAGCGCATGTCATCGGTCGTCCATGCCGTTTCGGCCGACGAAGCGCCTATACGCAATCTCTCTATGGTGCTGGAGCGCTGCCACCTCGGCATCATGGGCTTATTGGCGGCACCATTCGCCAGCGCTATGGCCGTCACCACTGCGCAGGAGCGCCAGCACGGTATCACGGTCATCGACATCGGCGCGGGAACGACAAAACTCGCGGCATTTTCCGACGGCCAGTTCGAGCACATCCGCTCGGTGCCATTAGGCGGCGGTCTTGTCACAACAGATATCGCGCGGGCGTTGCATACGCCGCTCATAGAAGCCGAGCGAATCAAAGCGCTTTATGGCAATCTGCTCAGTGCCCGGTCAGATGAGCACGAAGGATTCTCGTATCCGTCGGTGTTCTCTGATGAAAATGTCCCGATGCAGCATGCGACCCGGGCCGAGTTGGCCCGCGTGATGCGGCCCCGGATCGCAGAAATTCTCCTCACTGTCGCTACTCTGCCGGACGGAAAAGTAATCGCCGGAAAAGCGGGTGAGCCTCTGGTTTTGACGGGCGGAGGCAGCCTCCTAGCCGGCATTGCGGAGTTCGCCAGCGGGCTGTTGGAGCGTAATGTCCGTGTTGGGCAAAACGCAGAAATATCCGGTTTGCCGCCTGTTGCGCGCACTCCGGCATTCTCGACCGTGACCGGTCTTTTGTTGGCGTTAGGCGGCGAACACGTCCGGCCCGAGTTCAGCTTGGGCCCCGCGAACGGCGAGCAAGACGGTTACATGCAGCGTGTCGGTGCGTGGTTGAAAAGCGGCTTTTGATGCGCATTGGTGCGCTGTTCAGGTAAGAGCCGCCGCGGTTTTCTCAGTTGATCTCATAGGACTTAGACGCAACATGACCACCTCTCAGTTGCCACTAGACCGCGATCTTCAGCCACGGCTGACGGTGATTGGCGTCGGAGGCGCCGGCTGCAATGCGATCAATAATATGATCAGCGCCGGGCTATCAGGGGTCAACTTCGTCGTCGCCAACACCGATGCGCAATCGCTGGCGGCATCGACCGCGGAATATCGCATTCAGCTCGGCGCGGCTCTGACCGAAGGCCTGGGCGCCGGGTCGCGGCCCGAAATAGGCGAAGCCGCCGCCGAAGAAGCCATGGCCGATATCCGCAGCATGGTTGCCGGGTCGCACATGGTGTTTGTCGCCGCTGGTATGGGTGGCGGCACGGGAACCGGCGCCGCGGCAGTCATCGCGCGGATCGCTCGGGAACTGGGCATCCTGACGGTGGGCGTCGTGACCAAGCCCTTTCAGTTCGAGGGCGCGCGGCGCATGCGCATGGCGGAAGACGGCATCGCCCGCCTCAGAGATAACGTCGACACGCTCATCGTCATTCCAAACCAGAACCTGTTTCGCATTGCGACCGACAAGACCACCTTCGCGGAGGCCTTTATCCTTGCCGATCAGGTTCTCTACTCCGGTGTTGCGTGCATCGTCGATCTCATCGTCAAAGAGGGCTTGATCAACCTCGACTTTGCCGACGTGCGCACCGTCATGAGCGGTATGGGTACGGCCATGATGGGCACCGGCGAGGCTGCTGGGCCTGGCCGCGCGACGATTGCCGCTGAAGAAGCGATTTCCAATCCCCTGCTCGACGACGTGACCTTGAGCGGCGCCAAAGGGCTGCTGCTTTCGATCACGGGCGGGCGCACACTCACTCTTTATGAAGTCGACGAAGCCGCGTCGCGCGTGCGCCAAGAGGTCGACCCGGAAGCCAACGTCATTGTCGGCGCCACATTCGACGAGACGCTTGAAGATCGTATCAGGGTCTCGATCGTGGCGTCAGGCATGGCCCGCATCGCGCAGGAGCGCCGGCCGGCCGAGCCTGTCCGGGTTGTTTCAATACCACCGGTAAAAATTATGCCGACGCCGATTCCAGAGGTTCTCCCTGTGACGCCCCAGGCCGCGGCACACCTTCCGGCACCTTTCGAGAACCCATCGTCGGCAGGCGATGTGCAGCGCCGGCTGTCCGAAGCTCTCAGCGGCGAGCATTCGGCTCATTCCGCTGCGCCTGCGACAACTGCGGGGGCTCCAAATGCCGGACCTCCACCGCTGCCTAAAACCTGGATGGCCCCTGGCAATGTGATGATTGAAGATCATGTCGCGCCGCCGGCGGCTTCATTGGCAACCGCCCAGAGTCCGCACGGCGGCTATCAAGATTCGGTGCCCGCCTACGTCGAGCCAGCGTTCGCGCCCATGCCCCCGGCTGAGTTCCGCCGTCAACAACGCCGCATGCCCGAGGTCGAAGACTTCCCCGTGGTCGGTCAGCGCGATTACATGTCGAAAAAATCAGGCGGCTGGAGTTCAAAGCCGGCAGTTCCCGAACCTCCAGCGCCGAGCGCGCCAGCGCGCACCGGATGGTTTGGCCGCTTCACAGGACGCAGTCCGGCGACGAGTGATTCGCGCCCCGTTGCAGAGCATCGCCAGGGCTCTGCGGCCACACGCAACGAAAGTTTGCCAGCACGCTCGGGTGAAACGTCGCGAAGCTCGCCGGAAGATAGCCGTCAAGGATTGCCGTCAACGCAGCAAGCCCCTGAATTGCCGGTGTTTTTTAGTGGCCGGCGCAAATGACATCAGCGGCGTTTCAAAACGTTGCAAACGCGTAACACAGTGTAAGGAAGCGTGATTTGTCGCGGACGCGAACCACAGATACTTTCCATTTTAACGGATTGGTTCGCGAAGCCTTAAGTGCCTTCTGATTGTGCCGCGTAAGAGCGCAACTATTGGCGAATAAGAGCAAGAGGCAGCGGCTAAAGGTTTGGGGGTAGTTTGAACGTCTCAGCCACTCAATTGAGACATTCAGGCTATCGGGATCGAGGGACGGCGCAGAATGTCTAACCGATTTATCGGCGCGCGACAGACGACGCTAGCGCGAGAAGTAGAACTTCAGGGCGTAGGCGTCCACAGCGGGGCGCCCGTATCAGTTATTCTCCATCCAGCTGAAGCGGATACGGGTCTTCGGTTCGTTGTTACCAAGCGTAACAAAATCGTCGCCGACATCGCGGCTCGGGTCGAAAACGTCAAAAATCTCACGTTGTGTACCGTCATCGGCGACGACAACGGCATCACCGTTGGCACTGTCGAGCACCTTCTGGCCGCGCTGCGCGGCTTATCGATCGACAACTGTGTCATCGAAATCGACAGCAAAGAAGTTCCCATTATGGATGGCAGCTCGGCTGCCTTCGTCGAAGCCATTGATGAAGCTGGCGTGCGCGAGCTTTCTGCTCCCCGCAAATTCATTAAGGTTTTGAAGCCGATACGAGTGCAGGAAGGCGCATGTTGGGGCGAGATTGTTCCCCACTCGGGTTTCCACCTCGACGTTGAAATTGATTTTGACAGCCCCGTTATCGGCAAGCAGCGCCTGGCCTACGAGATGAACCCCGGCGTATTCCGTCACGAGTTGTCCCGCGCGCGCACCTTCGGCTTCATGAGTGATGTCGAGCGCCTGTGGAAAGCGGGTCTGGCGCTTGGTGCAAATCTCACCAACACTGTCGCTATCGGCGAAGGCCGCATTATGAACCGCGAAGGCCTGAGAGATCCTCTCGAATTCGTGCGCCACAAAATGCTCGATGCTGTTGGCGATTTGACGCTTTCGGGGCATCCTTTGCTGGGCGCGTTCCGGTCCGTCCGCGGCGGACATCGTCTGAATTCATTGGTTCTTCAAGCGCTTCTCGCCGATGCAACGGCCTGGACAGTCGCGCAAGCACCGCGCGTTCGCGAAATCACGCAAGCAAATGTCAGCTTTGAGCGCGCAGCAGTCGCCGCTGGCGAATGAGCGCCGTCACTCACATCTAGAGCGTTGAGCATAAGAAGGCTTAACGCTGAAGGGGTTGATCGCCCCGCTTAATGTGCATGGTTGGAGCGGCGTCGAGCCGCTCAGTGAGCCGTTTCGCCCGTGCGCGAGCGGGTCCCAAGTCAACTGCTGCCGAAGCGGTTTCACACCATCTGCTTTGGCGCGCCGAATCCATTGCGACGAAGCCAAAAATTTACAATGATCCGTAGCGCTTACTGCGCCAAGTAACCTCGGCATCGGGTGGTTGGCCCCACATGTTCAACACAATTATCCGTTACGTCCGTCAAAGGGATCTAAGCCGTTTTATTTTGCCGTTTGCATGTGCTATCGCGCTTATCGAAGGTCGCGCACGCGGTCTTAACTGCCGGTAATCCGGTTGGGGATCTGGCCAGCCGGTGGGTTAGCTCGCATCAGCCGGTCATGAACAAGAGGCGATAATGGTGGAGCGCATTCAATCTGTCTGGAGCCGCTCCCTCTTTAGAGGCCGCAGCTTGGCCGCGCGTGTCGCCGGAGCTTGCTTGTTGGCAGTGCTCGCCGGTTGCGCTTCGTCATCTGACCTCACTAGCACCATCAACACCGATACGCCCGAGAAAATGTTCGCCGACGCCGACAGCCTCATGAGCCGTGGCAAATTCAACGACGCCGCCGCCAAATACGAAGATTTAGATCGCTCGCATCCCTACTCGCCCGAAGCGCGCCGCGCGGTCGTGCTGGCAGCTTATGCATTCTACAAAGGTGGCAAGACACCCGAGGCCATCGCTTCGGCCGAGCGTTATGTGGTCATGCATCCGGGCACCAAAGATGCGCCACTCGCGCATCACGTGATTGCCTCGGCCTACTTCGACGGCATCAAGGGCCCGACCCGCGATCAGTCGGCAACACGCAAGGCGCTCGATCAGCTGCGCATCCTGAAGACGCGCTATCCCGACAGCAGTTACGCCAAGGACGCCGACAATCGCATTCGCGTCGCGGAAGACAATCTCGCCGCCTCCGAAATGGAAGTCGGCCGCTATTATCTGAAACAGAACAACCACTCAGGCGCCATCAATCGCTTCAAGACGGTCGTGTCCGACTATCAGACGACAGCCCATGTCGAAGAGGCGCTGGGCCGTTTGGTCGAGTGCTACATGGCTTTAGGTGTTGTCGGCGAAGCGCAAGCGGCGGCCGCCGTTCTGGGGCACAACTTCCCGGAATCGAAGTGGTACAAGTCATCGT
>JANNUW010000226.1:0-2447 GCA_031414095.1 Hyphomicrobium sp.
AAGCCATCGGCCGCGTCGCGTCCGAGTTCGCACGCATCCAGAAGACACACGGCAAGGGCGCGGTTGGCGGCATCACGTCGTCGCGCTGCACGAACGAAGATATCTTCCTCGTGCAGAAGCTCATCCGTCAGGGCTTTGGCGTCAATAACGTCGACACCTGCGCGCGCGTCTGCCATTCGCCAACAGGCTATGGCCTCAAGACGACGTTCGGCGAGAGCGCGGGCACGCAGGACTTCGACTCGGTCGAACAGTGCGAGGTCATGTTCGTCATCGGCGCCAACCCGACAGACGGCCATCCGGTGTTTGCAAGCCGCATGAAGCGCCGCCTGCGTGAAGGCGCCAAGCTCATCGTCGCCGATCCGCGCCGCATCGATATGGTGCGCACGCCGCACGTCGAAGCCGACCACCATCTGCCGCTGAAGCCCGGCACCAACGTCGCGCTGCTGACCTCGATGGCGCATGTCATCGTCACCGAGAAGCTCGTCAATGAATCATTCGTTCGCCACCGCTGCGACTGGAACGAATTCATGGAATGGGCGGAGTTCGTCTCGGCTCCCCACAATTCGCCCGAAGAGCTCGAAAAGTATACCGGCGTTGATCCTAACGAAGTGCGCAAGGCCGCCCGCTTGTTTGCAACCGGAGGCAATGCGGCCATCTACTATGGCCTCGGCGTCACCGAGCACAGTCAGGGCTCATCGACCGTCATGGCGATTGCCAACCTCGCCATGGCGACAGGCAACATCGGCCGTGCTGGCGTCGGCGTTAATCCGCTGCGCGGACAGAACAATGTCCAGGGCGCGTGCGACATGGGCTCGTTCCCGCACGAACTGACAGCCTACCGTCACGTTTCGGATGCAGCCGCGCGCGCGGTGTTCGAAAAGGCCTGGGATTGCAAGATCGATCCCGAGCCCGGCCTGCGCATTCCCAACATGCTCGACGCGGCCGTGCAGGGCACGTTCCTGGGCATTTATATCCAGGGCGAAGACATTCTGCAGTCTGACCCCGATACCAAGCATGTGTCTGCTGGCCTTGCCGCGATGGAATGTGTGGTCGTCCAGGACTTGTTCTTGAACGAAACCGCAAATTACGCCCACGTATTCTTGCCCGGTTCGACGTTCCTCGAAAAGGACGGCACCTTCACCAACGCCGAACGCCGCATTCAGCGCGTGACCAAAGTCATGACGCCCAAGAACGGCTATGGTGATTGGGAGATCACGCAGCTCATCGCCCAGAAGATGGGCCTGCGCTGGAACTATGCGAACGCGGGCGAGATTCTCGAAGAAATCGCCGAACTGACGCCGACGTTCACCGACGTCAGCTTTGCCAAGCTCGACGAACTGGGCTCCGTGCAGTGGCCGTGCAACGAGCAGCATCCCGAAGGTTCGCCGGTGATGCACATAGAAGAGTTCACGCGCGGCAAGGGCCGCTTCATGCTGACCGAATATGTGCCGACAGACGAGCGCACGGGCTCGCGCTTCCCGCTCATTTTGACCACGGGCCGTATCCTGTCGCAGTACAACGTTGGCGCTCAGACGCGGCGCACCGAGAATGTCATGTGGCACGAGGAAGACCGTCTCGAAATCAATCCGCACGACGCGGAAGATCGCGGCGTCAAGGATGGCGATTGGGTGACGGTGCGTTCGCGGGCCGGTGAAACGGCACTGCGCGCGCTCTTGACCGACCGCGTGGCGGCAGGTGTCGTCTACACGACGTTCCATCATCCGCTGACGCAGGCGAACGTCATCACCACCGACTTCTCGGACTGGGCGACCAACTGCCCCGAGTTCAAGGTGACAGCCGTGCAGGTCTCGCCGTCGAATGGCCCGACCGTCGGTCAGAAAGAATATGAAGAGTTCACCGAAAAGAGCCGCCGCATCGCGGAGCCAGCCGAAGCCGCCGAGTAAATAGTTTTGGAGCCGGGCACGCCGCGTGAAGTTTATCGCGACGCGTCTCGCTCCAGCTCAGTTTGTTCTATCCAACCCGGGGTCGGGCCCGCAGGGTCCTGACCCCGGGTCTTGCTCGTCATCCCGGCGAAGGCCGGGATCCGGTCAACAAGCCGATTGATCTCTTTGGACGGCAGGTTCGATCAGTGGGTCGGAGTTTTGATAGCCGCTTGGACGGATCCCGGCTTTGCCGGGATGACGATGTTGAGGGAATGAGCAAGGCTTCGATGTTGGGCACTGTGCTCTAAGTCACTCAGCCTTCACGACGGATCGATGTTTTATGCTTGAACCCGTTCGCACAGTTCCCTCACGTCGCGTCAGCGAGCGATCGGCTGACGATACCTTGCGCACGGTGCCGGAAGAAACGCCGGTCGCGCTCGTCTATGACGGCAGCACGCAGGCCGTGATGATGGCGACGCCCTCCGACTTGCAAGACTTCGCCATCGGCTTCAGCTTTACCGAAGGCCAAATTACGTGCGCTGCCGACATCACCGAGCTGACGAT
>JANNUW010000227.1:0-3246 GCA_031414095.1 Hyphomicrobium sp.
GACGACGGTCAGATCGGCGCCGTCCGCGGGGGCCGACACCAGCACGCGCTTGGCGCCCGCATCGAGGTGAAGCTTGGCCTTGTCGCGCGACGTAAAAATGCCGGTGCATTCCAGCGCCACGTCGACGCCGAGCGCGCCGTGGGGCAGTTCGGCCGGGTTCTTAATGGCTGTGACCTTGATCGGCCCGAAGCCCACATCTATGCTGTCGCCTGAAACCGTGACGGTGCCGGGGAAGCGGCCATGTACGCTATCGAACCGCAACAGATGAGCGTTTGTCTCGACCGGCCCCAAATCATTGATGGCGACGACTTCGATATCTGTCCGGCCGCTTTCGGCGATTGCGCGCAGCACGTTGCGGCCGATGCGGCCAAATCCGTTGATTGCGACTTTCACGGCCATACTTCAGTTCCTTTTGCTTGAGGCGCGGGCGGAGATTTCGGAAGGGGCACCACTGCCGCGCGCATTAAGTTGACCGGGGGGCCCCGTGTCAACTCGCTTTGCGCTCTGAGGCGCCCCTTTGTTCACCAAGGCGCGAGAGAATAACTATTGCACCGTGTTCTTCGGGCAAAACGTCTCTAGATTAGTTGCAGCGGGGCCCCTTGCACCTTACTGTCGCATTCAAACTGGAAAATCCGCAGGGCTTCGACGACGATGGCACCACCACCGTCAGTGCGATGCGTCCAGATGTTAAATCGGGGCACGAAAACCCGGTACTTGAGGTTAGTCCGCATGGCTCCACGGGTCAAACAAGCTGCTAAAAAGAGCGCGGCGCGCGACGAGGGTTCGCGTGTGAGTGGAGCTGTGTCCGAGGGCTCGCCGGCATCGCGGCCAGCGGCCTCATCGGCCGTAGCGCGGCCGCAAACGCCGCCGACGCGGGCGAGGGCCGCTCCGATGGATCGGGTCGCCTCGCTCGAGCGCGAGCGCGACGGCCTGAAGGCGGCACTCGACAGTGCAATGGCGAGGATCACGGCTCTGGAATCGGCGCAGGCGCAGGTTGCGAATCGCATCGGCTGGATGATAGAAGCTCTGCAAACTCTAAAAAACGAAGGCAGATGACGCGCGATGGCTTTCGCGCGACGCCCGATGCGCTAGACGGCCTCTTCAGGCGCCAGAAAGCCACCCGACTGACGGCGCCATAACTCGGCGTAAAGGCCGCCGCGTTTTAGCAGTTCACCATGGCTCCCCTGCTCGACGATGCGACCCTGGTCCATGATCACCAGCCGGTCCATGGCAGCAATCGTCGACAGGCGATGCGCGATGGCAATGACCGTCTTGCCCGCCATGAGATTTAAGAGCTGCTCCTGGATCGTCGCCTCGACTTCGCTGTCCAGCGCGCTCGTAGCTTCATCGAGCACGAGGATCGGCGCGTCCTTCAAGAACACGCGTGCAATAGCGATGCGCTGGCGCTGGCCGCCCGAAAGTTTCACCCCCCGCTCGCCGACCATCGCATCTAAGCCGCGGGCGCCATGCCCGTCCCGCAACTGCTCGATGAAGCCGTCTGCGGCCGCCAGTTGTGTGGCACGCGCGACCTCCTCGGGTGAGGCTGCAGGCCGGCCATACAGCAGATTGTCTTCGATGGACCGATGCAGCAGTGAAGTGTCCTGCGTCACAACACCGATTGCCCGGCGCAGGCTGTATTGCGTCACGCTGCGGATATCCTGACCATCGATGAGAACGCGCCCGCTCTCGGGCTCAAAAAAGCGCAGCAGCAGGTTCACGAGCGTCGACTTGCCCGCACCCGAGCGCCCGACGAGGCCGACTTTTTCGCCCGGCGCAATTTGCAAATTAAGTCCGTTTATAATCCTACCCGTGCGGCCGTAGTGGAACTGCACGTCCTCGAAGACGATGCCGCCTTTGCTGATCGCGAGATCGCGTGCGCCCGGCGCATCGACAATCGCGATCGGTTTTGACAACGACGTCAAGCCGTCCTTCACGACACCGATCGATTCAAACAGGCCCGCCACCTGCCACAACACCCAGTCGGACAACGCATCGAGCCGCAGCGCGAGCGCAACCGCGACCGCGATGGGACCGACCGACACGAGATCTGCGCGCCACAGCAGTATCGAGACGATGACCGTCACAGCCATCAGCATGTAATTCATAATGCGCAAGCAGACGTTGAGCTTGGTGACAAGCCGCATCTGCGCATAAACGGTCGCGAGAAATCCACTCATGCTGTCGCGTGCGTAGTTGTCCTCGACGGCGGTGTGGGCAAACAATTTGACCGCCATGATATTGGTGTAGCTGTCGATGACGCGGCCGGTCATGACCGATCGCGCGTCCGCCTGAGCCTGCGACAGCGCTGCAAGTTTGGGCATAAAGTAAGCGCTGGTCAGACCATAGATGACTACCCACCCCGCGAGTGGAATGGCGAGGCGCCAGTCCGACGAAGCCAAAACCGCCAGTGCACTCAGCACATAGACGAGCGCGTAAACAATGGTGTTGATCAGTTTTTCCAAGCTGTCGCGGACGGCAAGTGCTGTCTGCATCACCGTCGTCGCGAGGCGTCCGGCGAAATCGTCCTGAAAGTACGACAGCGATTGGCGCAGGATGTAGCGGTGCGCCTGCCAGCGGATCGACATCGGGAAATTGCCGGCAAACGACTGATGGAAGAGAAACTCCCAGCTGATCGCGAGCACAGGCAGCACGATCAAGATCAGCACACCGATGCCGGCGAGATCCCGGCCGTGATCCGTAAAGAATGTGTCTTTGTTGGCGCTCGACATCAGGTCAACGAAACTGCCGACGTAGTTGAGCATCACCATCTCGAGGCCGGCGATCAGCGCCGTCAGCACAGCTATTGCGGCTGCAATCGGCCAGACGGGGCGAATGTAGTGCCAGTAAAACGGCCACAACTGCGCAGGCGGCGGAGTCAGCGGCACCGCACGGTAGGGATCGATCAGCTTTTCAAAAAAGGCAAACATCCAAAAAAAATCCAACGCACGGGAAAGCAGCTATTCGGCTGCGTCCTTAGCGAGAAAGCCGCCGGACTGGCGGCGCCAGAGTTGCGCGTAAAGTCCGCCGCGTTTCAGCAACTCGCTGTGACTGCCTTGCTCGATAATACGGCCCTTGTCCATGACGATGAGTCGATCCATGGCGGCAATCGTGGACAGCCGATGTGCGATCGCGATCACCGTCTTGCCAAGCATCAGATCCATAAGACTGTCTTGGATGGCGGCCTCGACTTCGGAATCGAGCGCGCTCGTGGCTTAATCGAGAACCAGAATAGGCGCGTTCTTCAAC
>JANNUW010000228.1:0-3413 GCA_031414095.1 Hyphomicrobium sp.
CCGCTGCCACAGCCAGTTGCGCGCGCCCGGCTGGCGCGCTGTCGATTGCTGAAGGATCACGAGATTGGCATCGGCAGCTTCAGCCGCAGCGCGCAGGCGATCGATCGAAAGGGCGTCTTTCGCTTGACCCGACGCAACCACGTGCAACGCATCACCTTCGACCCGGCCGGTGACAAGTACCGTTTGACCGCGCACTTTGCCCAGCGCCGAATACACCGCGCCCGGGTCGATCGCGTCGACAAGTGTGGTTTTATCGGCCTTGTTAAATTGCGGCACCGACGACAGGTGCTTCGGGCCTCCAGGCTCCATCGCCAGCATCCGCACGTTGGCCTTGTTGAGCGGCCGGCCAAGCAGGAACACGGCTTCCCCGTAAGCGCTCTGCGATGTCATAGCGACCGTCAGATTGGGACGCACGCGCGCTTTAAGCGCGCCATCGCCGGCACCACGCACCAGTTGGTAGCTGTCTTTGCCCGAAACGATATGCAGTTCGGCTTCGCGCGGCAGAGCTTTGAGCGCCTGCGCTTCGGCGAACGCGCTTTCTTCACTGAGATAAAGTGCAAGTTTGCCATCGGGAGGCATGTCAGGGATGAGCGCCGCATTGAGCCTGTCCATTTCGCTCGGATAGGCGGCGGTGAACGTGTCGCCCTGCTTATTGAGAAACGTCCAATGGCCTTCAGGAGAGACGTGCGCGGCGAGAGCCGACTGCTTTGGTAGATTGGGAAGTTTCGCCAAAAGCCCGGCCGCGTCTTCGAGCGCAACGAGGCCAATCCCCAGTTTGCCGGCGTTGGCGCCAACGCCGGCAGACTTCGACGCGCTCTTGCCTAATATCGACCAGATCCCAGCCTCAGATACGCCCGCGCTGAGCGCAAGCCCAGCGGCAAGCAACCCCGCCCAGATCATCAAAGGTCTAACGGCCAGCATACACACGTCTCCTCCTCTCAGCGCTCTGAGCCTACACAAGAGCCAGACCAAAATCAGCTCCGCGATTTGGAAAGAAATGCTGCCATCGCAGCTTGAGCCGTTGGCGACGCCAGTTGCCGGGCAAACGCCTGCGCCTCGTCCTCCGTGCGCTGCAATATTTCCCGAGGTTGACCGCGCATGAGACGGCGAGCAGCGGTCAGAGCATCTGATGGCTTAACGGCCAAGCGGCTGGCTGCCTCCATCACATGGGCTTCGAGATCGCCGGACGCGACCACGGCGTTGACGAGGCCCGCCTCTTTGGCAGCCGCAGCTGAGAGCGTATTGCCCAAGACCAGCATTTCGAAAGCGCGCGCATAGCCCATGCGCTGGACCATCAACAGGCTCGACGCAGCTTCGGGGACCAGCCCCAAATCGAGAAACGGCGTTGAAAATTTCGCACGCTCGGACGCATAGACGAGATCGCAATGCATCAGCAGCGTGGTGCCGATCCCGATGGCCGCGCCGTCGACGCCCGCGATAAAGGGCTTGGCGACTACCGGCAGCAAGCGGAGAAAGCGCAGGACTTGCGGTCCAAAGCCGTGCGCTTCCTGAGCCGAGATCAGAAAATCGTGAATGTCGTTGCCGGCCGAGAACACACCCTCCGAGCCCAAGATGACGTGCACGGCGACGTCGCTGCCGCGATCGCCAGCCTCGAGGGCGTCGGCCAGCGCCGTGTACATGGCGGCCGTGATCGCGTGCTTTTTCTGTGGCCGGCTGAAGCGCAACACCTGGATGCGATCGCGCCGGCTGATGTCGATGTCAGTCATTGCTGAACTCCCGGCAAGATCGTAACCCGCTCAACCTACCGCACCGCGGACGGCATCGGCACCTTCGAGGACGCTTACAGCAAGACCGGGGCCGGCCATGCTGATGTGCTCAGCAAAAAAGCGGGCGAGACGAATAGGACGGTTGCGACCGGCGTCGGTCCTGGCAAGCAGCGCGCCTTTGGCGAGCACGTGTCCGCCTGCCGCCAAACTGAACAGACGCAAGTATGGCGTGGCTCCGATCAGCGCAGCTTCAGTGTCCTGGCGTAGAGCGCCCGCCATCCACGCGGTAGTCCGCTCAAGTGCCGTCAACGTATCGCGCAGCCTGCGCGCCATCTGGCCGAAAGCCGTCTCGTTGATGGCCTCGACCGCCGCAACCGTCTCGTTTAATTCAGCGAGATACGCCGCCACGACAGCACCGCCGTCGAGCGGCAGTTTGCGCATCACGAGGTCGATCGCCTGAATTCCGTTGGTGCCTTCGTAGATCGGCAAAATACGCGCATCGCGCAAATACTGGGCCGCGCCGGTTTCCTCGACATAGCCCATGCCGCCGTGGATCTGAATTCCAAGCGACGCGACGTCCACGGCCGTATCAGTGCCAAACGCTTTGGCGATGGGCGTCAGCAGTGCCACGCGCGCGGCCGCCGAGGTGCGAACCGTTGCGTCAGCGGCGCGATGGCTGAGGTCGGTCGCGGCGGCTGTTGCAAAACATATCCCGCGCGCGGCCGCCGTCATGGCCAGCATGGTCAGTAACATCCGCCGCACATCGGGATGCACGGCAATCGGGTCCATGGTCTTTGCCGCTGAGCGCAAAGCCCGCCCTTGACGCCGTTCGTTTGCAAACGCATGGGCGCGTTGCGTCGCTCGCTCGGCCACGGCCACGCCCTGAACGCCGACGGCAAGGCGAGCCGCGTTCATCATGACGAACATGGTGGCGAGACCTTCGTTCGCCGCGCCAACCAGATAGCCGGTGGCGCCGCCGTTCTCGCCGAATTTCATGATGCACGTGGGGCTCGCGGTGATGCCGAGCTTGTGCTCGAGCCCGGCGCAAATCACGTCGTTGCGCACGCCGGGCTGACCATCGGCAGTGACGAGGAACTTCGGCACCAAGAATAAGGATATGCCGCTCGTGCCGGGCGGCGCATCGGGCAGCCGCGCCAAAACCAGGTGAATGATATTCGACGTGAGTTCGTGTTCGCCGTAGCTGATGAATATTTTGGTGCCGGTAATTTTGTACGTGCCATCGGATTGCTTGACGGCGCGGCTGGCGACAGCATTCAAGTCCGACCCCGCCTGCGGCTCGGTAAGGTTCATGGTGCCGCTCCATTCGCCCGACACCATCTTGGGCAAATAAAGTTCCTTAAGCTCGCGCGAGCCGCCGATATGCACGCTGTCGATTGCGCCGTTGGTGAGGAGCGGGCACACCCCAAAAGCGAGTTTGGCGGCGTTCCAGATTTCGCACACGGCCATGGAGACCACACTTGGCAGACCTTGGCCGCCGTATTCGGGTGGGCAGGCCAGCGCCGTCCAGCCGCCAGCCACAAACTGATCGTAGGCATCTTTCCAGCCGGGCGGCGTAATGACAACGCCATTAACGAGTTTTGAGCCCACCCGGTCGCCGCTCCAGTTCAAGGGATCGAGAACGCCCGTCGCAAAGCGGCCGGCCTCTTCAAGGATGGCGCGAATGGT
>JANNUW010000229.1:0-5714 GCA_031414095.1 Hyphomicrobium sp.
TCGGCTACATGGACCCTGGCAACTGGGCTACCTCGCTCGCGGGCGGCTCGAAGTTTGGCTACGCGCTGCTGTTTGTCGCGCTTCTCTCCAACGTCATGGCGATTATTTTGCAGTCGCTGTGCGCCCGGCTGGGCATCGCGACGGGCCGGGATCTTGCGCAGGCGTGCCGCGATGCCTTTCCAAGGCCCGTGGCCTTCGTGCTCTGGATACTCGCCGAATTGGCCATTTGCGCGACAGACCTCGCCGAAGTCATCGGCACGGCTATCGGGCTGAACCTGCTTTTTGGCATCCCATTAGAACTTGGCGTCGTACTCACGGCGCTTGATGTGTTCCTCATTCTCGCCTTGCAAAACCTGGGCTTTCGATGGATCGAGGCGCTTATCGTCGCCCTGCTTGCAATCATCGCTGCGTGCTTTGCGATCCAGATAGCACTCGTCGATCCGGTATGGGGCGATGTCATTCGCGGCTTTGCACCAACCACGCAAATCATCACAAACCCGGATATGCTTTATCTCGCGCTCGGCATCATCGGCGCAACGGTGATGCCGCATAATCTTTATCTGCATTCGGCGATCGTGCAGACGCGGTCTTATGGCGATCATCCAGACGAAAAGAGGGCCGCGCTGAAATACGCGACGCTCGATTCAACCGTCGCATTGATGTTCGCGCTGCTCGTCAACGCCTCGATCCTCATTCTCGCCGCCGCGACGTTTCATACGGCTGGCCGCACCGACGTAACTGATCTCGGACAGGCACATTCGCTGCTCATGCCGCTGATCGGTGCCTCGGCAGCTCCGCTGCTGTTCGCGGTCGCATTGTTGTGCTGCGGCTTGAGTTCGACGGTGACCGCGACACTTGCTGGACAAGCGGTGATGGAAGGTTTCATCAACGTCCGCTTGACGCCCTGGCTGCGCCGGCTGATCACGCGGGGGCTGGCCATTATTCCTGCTGCCGTCGTTATTCTGCTCTATGGCAGCAGTGAGATGGGCAAACTGCTGATTCTGAGCCAAGTCATTCTCAGCCTGCAGCTGCCTTTTGCCGTTGTGCCTCTCGTGATGTTTACCGCCGACCGCGCCAAAATGGGCACGTTCACAGCGCCGCGCTCGCTTTCGGCAATCGCAGCCATCGTCGCGACGCTCATTATAGTTTTGAACGTCAAACTGCTCTACGATCTGGCAACGGCGGCATAAACGGCTGGGTAGTGTGGCCCGCGATACTTTGCAGGTGCCGCCTTTGCCGCTAAGGCGCAGGAGTACTTTTTGGAGCTCTTGAATGCAAAGACCAGCTAGCTCAAGACTGGCGAGCGCGCGCGATCAATTGAAACCGAGCTATGACGTTATCGTCGTCGGCTCGGGGTACGGCGGCGGCGTGACCGCATCGCGCCTGTCGCGCGCAGGCAAGCGCGTTGCCGTCTTAGAGCGCGGCCGCGAAATCCTGACCGGCGAATTCGCCACTCGATTTCCCGACCTCAAGAACGACATGCAGGTGCGCGGCAAGACAGTGCGGACCGGACCGGGCACGGCGCTGTTTGACGTGCGGCTCGGTGCTGACATGCACGTTCTCGTCGGCTGCGGGCTGGGCGGCGGATCGCTGATCAATGCCGGCGTCACGCTGAAACCTGACCCCCGCGTGTTTGCCGATGAAATCTGGCCCGGCCAGGTGGCTCAAGATCAAACGCTCAGCCAGGGTTTTACGCGCGCCGAGCGTTGGCTGCGTCCATCGAGCGATCCGCGTGCCGTTGAGATGACCAAGTATCGCGTGCTCGATGACGCGGCGCGCGCGCTCGGCCGCCCCATGGTGGCGCCGCGCATCGCGATCAGCTTCGAAGACACGGTCAATGCGGCCGGTGTCGCGCAGGCCGCCTGCACGCGCTGCGGCGACTGTTGCGGGGGATGCAACGTCGGCTCAAAGAACACGGTGGCGCTTACCTATCTGCCTGACGCCGTTGCCCACGGCGCCGAACTCTTTACCGGGATCACGGTTCGCTACGTCGAGAAAAGGTCTGAGGGCGGCTGGCGCATCTACGCGATCGACACAAACGCTGCCGACAAGAAAGCAGACGGCGCCGGTTTCACTCTCGACGCGGCTGTTGTGGTGCTGGCAGCCGGGACCCTGGGCTCGACAGAAATTCTTCTGCGCTCACGCGACAAAGGATTGCCCGTTTCCGATCGCCTGGGCGAGAGGTTTTCAGCCAACGGCGACATCATCGCATTCGGCTATGGTGCCAAGACACCCGTCAACGCCATCGGCGTCGGTCACCCGTCTAAGGTCGACGGACTCGAGATTGGCGCTTCGGTATCAGGCCAGATCGAAGTCCGTGACGCGAATAATCTCGACAACGAAATGTGCGTTCAGGAAGGGGCTATGCCGTCGGCGCTGGCTCCCGCTCTGCCGTTGATGTTTCTGCCCAACGGCCGGTTGCTCGGCGCGCTGCAGAGTTTAATCAATGGCGTCTACAAGGGGCCGTTTGCCAGCATGCAGACGTTCTTTGCGGTCTCGCACGATAGTGCTTCGGGACGCTTCAAACTGGAAGACGACAAGCTGAGTCTCGCTTGGCCGGGCGCGAAGGACGAGCCGGTTTATAAGCGCCTCGACGATATGCTGCGCGCCATAGTCAATCATTCCGGCGGCGACTACGTGAAGAATCCCATGGCCGGCACTGTCATGGGACATCAACCGGCGACCGCGCATCCGCTTGGCGGCGCCGTGATGGGACGCGACGCCGTGAGCGGCGTCGTCAATCACAAATCGCAGGTGTTCGATGCGCGGTCCGGCGCGGGGGATTCAACAGCTGTTCACGCCGGTCTTTATGTGGTCGACGGTTCGATTATTCCCAGGTCGCTGGGCGTCAACCCGCTGTTTACGATCACGGCCCTGTCGGAACGCGCTATGATCCATTTAGCCGCCGACCATGGCCTGCGGTTCGACGATGGCCCCGCGCAAGCGCGCGAAGACCTGTGCCTGGCGTAGTTTGCCCCCTGCAAGCTTTGAAGTTGTGCTCAGTCAAGTGCCAAAAATATTGAGACCCGACAGGAACAGGAAATAGAACGCGCCGCCGAGCAAAGCGTACTTTGTGGCGTAGTACACGGTGCGGTTCGCCGACTTGGCTTTCTTGAAGAAGTTCTTGAGCTGATAGACGTTGGCCGAGAACTTGTTGACGACGCCCACCGCCTCGCCGTCGTCGTTTTGTGCCGCGGTTGCCTTGACCACGTGGCGGATCATGAAATTATTGATGCCGCGCATGACCGGCGTCTTCAATGGCCGCGTGATATCGCAGAACAGAATGATGCGCGTGGTGTCAGAGTCATTCACGGCCGAGTGAATGAACGTCTCGTCGAACATCACGGCTTCGCCATCGCGCCACGAATAGCGCTCGCCATCGACGGTGATCGAGCACTTGTCGGAATTAGGCGTCGAGAGCCCTAGGTGAAACCGGAGCGAGCCGGCGAAGGGATCGCGATGCTCGCCGAGTTTAGAGCCCGGCGGCAGGAGCGCAAACAGCGCGGCGTTGACCGACGGGATGGCGTTCACCATCGCCACCGTCTTGGGGCACAAAGCGGCCGCCGATGGCATCGTGTCGCCATACCACTTCAGATAAAAGCGCTTCCAGCCGCGCTTGAAGAAGGTGTTGAAGGCGATGTCGTTGTTCTTCTCTGCCGCACGGATGTGACCGGCATCGTAAAGCTGCATCGCCTCGTCACGGATGATCTCCCAATTGTCGCGTAGAGGCTGCAAATCGGGGAACGTATTGACATCGACGTAGGGCTTCGACGGCACCCCCGAAAATGCGTAGACGAGCGCGTTATAGGGTGCAATGAACGTCGAATGGTCCGTCAACTGGCGCGCAAACGTGTGCCGCACCCGGCCGCGAAAATGGATATAGAGCGCCGAGCCCACAAAGACGTACAGCACGAGAAGTTGGGGCGCCAATGCAGTTTGCAGCATGCTCGAGTTCTCGGTTCGCGCGCAGCGCCGGGTGGCGTTGGGGCATCTCGGCCGCAAAGTACCCATCGAGCCTTAGCTGTCAAGCCGCAGGCCCGAACGTCACCACGCAATAAGCTATTTTTATCGCTGTTTTTGAGCGCTCTGCCGCGCCATGCCCGCTCGCTCTTGGTAGCAATTGTATTTGCCCGACCATCGGCGAAGCGCTATTTCCGTTTCAATTTTTCCATCGATGTATTGGATGAACCCACGCGGCTGTTTTTTGGCGGCTTGGCAATAAACTGGCCAGTTGCCGAGCTGCGGCCAATAAATCGGCCTGCCCGTTCATCGGCGCTGCCGTGAACTGACGCTGCGGCGGCGCGCTTTAGAGCCGCGCCTACCCTTTCAACGTCTAAGATGCGTTTCTTTGCCATCGTCCCAGGCCTCTGCCAAATTAAAATCGCCTTCTAGGCTATCCCAGATGTACCATTCGTCAACGATGGGTTTGTAGACCTCATCCAAGTATTTAAGGCTTTTGTCAAAACGCTGGCGAATCGTTTCCTCAGGAATGCTATGGCCTCCTGCAGCGACACGCTTCCCGACCCGTTCAATCGAATGTTCGACGCTTGGCAGCCGCAGGTATACGAGATGGACTACGTAGCCCTTCGCTCGCCAAATAGGTATTTTCTGCGAGTAACCTAGAGCGGCTAGTGTCGTTTCAAAAACAAACTCGCGATCCTGATCAACCATCTCGGCAATTTGACTGAGCATCATGCGCCCCGCTTGCAAATTCAGCGTCGCGGACGTATCCCAGGTGTCGTTATCGATCGCGCAATCTCGTCCGCATTGATGAACGCAAGACCCTCCCGTTCGGAGAGAAAGTACTGGCTAACAAAGCTCGTCTTCCCCGCAACATTGGGGCCAGCAATGATAATGATTTCTTTCACCAAAGGCTCCTCGGCCTTACCCCAACGCCTTGTTCGCCGCCTTATGTTTTTGCTGCTCCGGGGCAAGCCCCGACGCTGCGATTTTTTCGGCATCGAGGTAGAGCTGACCGCCCATCCCCTTGAAGCGCTCGCTCATACTCGCCATGCCCTCGACGCGGGCGGCTTCATCCATTCCCATTTGCCGCTCCAGCGCAAGCACTGACGCGGCGCCAGCCTGCGGATCAATGCTGCCCACTTCCTCCTGTATCTCCGCCAACGCCTCACCCACGCGCTCGTTTTGCTGGCGGGCGTAGTCGCGCACATCCTGTGTGATCTTCATCGAGCAGAACTTCGGTCCGCACATGGAGCAGAAGTGCGCCACCTTGTGCGCGTCCTTGGGCAGCGTTTCGTCGTGATATGAGCGCGCGGTGTCGGGATCGAGCGACAGGTTGAACTGATCGTCCCATCGGAAATCGAAGCGCGCGCGCGACAGTGCGACATCGCGCAGTTGTGCTGCCGGATGGCCCTTCGCCAGATCGGCCGCGTGGGCCGCGATCTTGTACGTGATGACGCCGGTTTTGACGTCGTCGCGATTGGGCAACCCTAAGTGCTCCTTCGGCGTGACGTAGCAGAGCATGGCACAGCCGAACCAGCCGATCATGGCCGCTCCAATGCCCGACGTGATGTGATCGTAGCCCGGTGCGATGTCGGTCGTCAGCGGTCCCAACGTGTAGAACGGCGCCTCGCCGCATTCGCGCAGCTGCTTGTCCATGTTGATCTTGATCTTGTGCATGGGCACGTGGCCCGGACCTTCGATCATCACCTGGCAACCCTTGTCCCACGCGATCTTGGTGAGTTCGCCAAGCG
>JANNUW010000230.1:0-3316 GCA_031414095.1 Hyphomicrobium sp.
CTTTCGGGCATGCTGATCGGCGGCGACGACATCCCCGTGCCTTACGACCGGTTCCGCAATCGCGTCATGTTCCCAATTGCCGACCCGCGCGGGCGGATAATCGCCTTTGGTGGCCGTGCGCTCGATGCCGATGCACCCGCCAAATACCTGAATTCACCCGAAACGCCGCTGTTCCATAAGGGCCACGTCCTGTTCAACGCGCATCGTGCGCGGGTGGCGGCCCATGATCGATCGCGCGTCATCGCGGTCGAAGGCTACATGGATGCGGTGGCCTTGAGCGAGGCCGGTTTTCCCGAGGCGGTGGCGCCGCTTGGCACCGCGCTCACCGAAGATCAGGTCAAAATCCTGTGGCGCATGTCGGACGAGCCGATCCTGTGCTTCGACGGCGATAGCGCCGGGCGCAAGGCAGCCTTTCGCGCCGTCGACACGGCGCTGCCGCTGCTCGAACCCGGCCGCAGTCTGTTATTCGCTTTTTTGCCCGATGGGCTCGATCCCGACGACATGGTGCGCCAACAGGGCGCCGAGGCCATGGAGACCGTGCTGCGCCGTGCCCGCCCCTTGGCCGATGTGCTGTTCGAGCGCGAGTGGTCGCTGGGTGATTGGTCGACGCCCGAACGCCGCGCGGGGCTCGAGAAGCAATTGCGCGAATGCGTGGCAAAGATTGTCGATCCGGCTATCCGCGGCCACTACACGCACGACATGGCCCAACGCCTCCGCGCCAAGTGGGGCCAATCCAACCGATCCGGTTTTGACAGTTCGAAACCGTTCAAAAGCCAAGGCCCACAGCGCCCATGGGTGCCCGGAAACGCCACGCAGAACCGGGGCGGACGAGGTTTAGGTGCGGGGCAGCGCTTCAATGGCTTGCCACCGGCCCGGCCCAATCCCAGCGCGAGCTTACTAAAAAGCGCGGTCGTCATGGGCGAGGCCAGCAGCGCGGTACCCTACCGGGAAGCTCTGCTCGTCCAGACGCTCCTGAACCATCCCTGGCTGATCGAACAGCACGCCGAGGCGATCGCCAACATGCCGTTAACCGCCACGGCGCTCGCGACCCTGCGCAACGCCATTCTTTCGGCCCATGCGCACGATTCTTTACTTGACAGCGCAGCGCTTCGTGCCCATGTCGCTAAATCAGGCGTGCTCCCGGTGATTTTGCTCGTGGAGCGCGCGGTTACGCATAAATGTGACAAGTTCGCAAAGCCCGACGCGGCGCATGCTGAGGTGGAAGATGGCTGGTGCCACGCCCTCGCTATGCACAACCGGCAGGTGGGTCTGCGGCGGTCGCTCGCAGCGGCTGAACGGCAATGGCATGAAGAGGGCGACGAGGCGGCATTTGCACGCATTCGCGAGCTTCAGAGCGAGTTAGAGCGCCTAAGCGTGGTCGAAGACCCCGCCGGAAGCGACTTGATACGCGCTATCGGCTGATCGGCATGGTGTCTGAGCGAACGCGCGCGTTCCAAGGGCTTGGCGGCTGGTTTTCGGGTAAGCTTGCGAGCTGCCGGAATGCCTATGCTGAAGTTCCTTATGAGCACGCAAGCCCAGCCGCCCCTTGGTTGGGTATTTGTTGACCGGCGATGTTGTAGCCGGAAGTTTTGTCGTCGACGCGCTCGCACCACGAGTGCAGTCCGGCCCGCAGTCGCAAACGAATTTCTTTCAATGGTTGGACCCTGATGGCAAACGCAAAGACCGACGACCAAGGCACACCGGCGGATGCGCCCGAGCGCGACAGCCCCCTCCTCGACTTGTCGGATCAGGCGGTCAAGAAATTTCTGAAAACAGCCAAAACACGCGGTTACGTCACCTACGATGAACTCAACGCCGTTCTGCCGTCCGAGGAAGTCTCCTCCGAGCAGATCGAGGACACGATGGCGATGCTGTCGGACATGGGCATCAACGTCGTCGAACAGGACGACGCCGAAGAGGCTGCCGAACCCGCCGTCGACGAACCGGCCGACGAAGAAGAAAGCCGCGCGCTGACCACGCAGTCGATGCCCGCGCGCGCCGACGCCAAAGCCGAGCCGTCTGAGCGCACCGACGATCCCGTACGCATGTATCTGCGTGAAATGGGCTCGGTCGAACTGTTGTCACGCGAGGGCGAAATCGCCATCGCCAAGCGCATCGAAGCCGGCCGCGAAGCCATGATCGCGGGCCTGTGCGAAAGCCCGCTGACGTTCCAGGCCATCATCATCTGGCGCGATGAGCTCAACGAATCCAAAATTCTGCTGCGCGACATCATCGATCTCGAAGCCACCTACGAGGGACCCGAAGCCAAGATTCCGCCCCCCGTCATGCCCGGCGATATCGGCCATCCCGCAACGCCGCCGGCGCTCAACAAGGCGGGCGACCTGCCCGCGCTCGAAAACGACGACGAGGAAGACTTCGAAAACGCCATGTCGCTTGCGGCCATGGAAGCCGAACTGAAGCCCAAGGTCTTCGAGACCTTCGACAACATCGCCAATGCCTACAAAAAGCTGCGCAAGCAGCAGGACAAGAAGCTCGAGCTTCAGGTCGCCGGCGAACAGGCCACGCGCCAGTCGCAGAAGGCCTACGACAAGTTGCGCGACGAAATCATCGTCGACGTGAAGAGCCTGTCGCTCAACAACAACCGTATCGAAAGCCTCGTCGAACAGCTCTACTCGATCAACAAGCGCCTCGTCGGCCTCGAAGGCCGCTTGATGCGCCTAGCCGACAGCTATGGCGTGCCACGCCAAGCGTTTCTCGACGAATATTTCGGCAACGAATTGGATGCTACTTGGATCGAGCGCATCAGCGCGAAGGGCAAGAAGTGGGGCCAGTTCATTAAGCACGAGAAGGACCAGATCACCAACATTCGCGGTGAAGTGCATAATCTCGCGACTGAAACGGGTCTCGAAATTCTCGAGTTCCGCCGCATTGTTAAGGCGGTGCAAAAGGGCGAGCGCGAAGCCCGTCAGGCCAAGAAGGAAATGGTCGAGGCCAACCTCCGCCTCGTCATCTCAATTGCCAAGAAATATACCAACCGCGGCCTGCAGTTCCTCGATCTCATTCAGGAAGGCAACATCGGCCTGATGAAGGCGGTCGATAAGTTCGAATACCGCCGCGGTTATAAGTTCTCGACCTATGCGACGTGGTGGATCCGGCAGGCCATCACGCGCTCGATCGCGGATCAGGCGCGCACCATCCGTATCCCCGTGCACATGATCGAGACGATCAACAAGATCGTGCGCACGAGCCGCCAGATGCTGCACGAAATCGGCCGCGAGCCGACGCCCGAGGAGCTGGCCGAAAAGCTCGCCATGCCGCTTGAAAAAGTGCGCAAGGTTTTGAAGATCGCCAAGGA